>JBCDIR010000318.1:0-4610 GCA_038748735.1 Bacteroidota bacterium
CACGATTTTTTGGTCCGTTTTTTAGTGAAGTGATTTGAGGGAGGTTTACCTTCAGCAAATTCAAACTAAAAAAGGGACTCAACGCAAAAAATCGACATCTTGGCTCACGCTAGTGACCAAGTAAATAGATACAAACAGAGAAACTATGCTCCGTCGACTTTTCCTTCCTCTACTCGGGCTTTTTTTGGCCACGGGTACGCTTTCTGCCCAGGTGGCGGATAGTAATCTCGTACAGTTTTCGGGCATGATTCTCGACGGAACGAACGAGCAATTGGTCCCGATTCCTTACGTCAACATCCTCGTGGTGGACAAGGGACGTGGTACTTATTCTGACTTCGATGGCTTCTTCTCATTGGTCGTTGAAAAGGGCGACGTTATTGAGTTTTCGGCGGTGGGTTACCAAACGGTCAACTATACTATTCCGGACACCCTGGTGGACAATCGCTACTCTTTGGTGCAATTGATGACCCAGGATGCCATCAACTTGCCCGAAACGGTAGTATTTCCTTGGCCAAGTCGGGAGCATTTCAAATTGGAGTTCCTAGCGATGGACGTCACGCCAGAATTGCAGCAGCGTGCCTCGCGTAACTTAGCCAACGAAACCCTGGAGCGGATGCGCAACGAAGTAGCCAGTGACGGGGTGGAAAATTCCAGTTACTACCTACGACAACAATCGCGGGAGTATTATCACATTGGCCAAACGCCACCGATGAATATCTTTAGCCCCGTAGCGTGGAAGCAGTTCTTCGACGCTTGGAAACGGGGAGATTTCAAGAAAAAGCGGGAATAAGCCACAGCTAGCTTTAAGAGTATGTTTAAACTTTATCGCAAACTGACAATCAGATAGTTGCGGTTCTGACAAAACGTTATTTGAGGCGGTTCCCTACGGGGCTGCTTCGCGGTAGCGAGCTAAGTAACGAGGATAACGTGAAGTCAGGCCTGCCTGCCGGGCAAGCTAGCGGCGCAGGCAGGTTCGTAAATAGCTGGTTGCCAGGCGTTAGACCACGAAGTAGCTGCGAAGCAAAATTTAAACATACTCTAAGGTCTTATTGGGTATAAATCGACCTGTTTACCGATGCACTGCAGTGCTTGCTGCAGGTTCAGTTGCTGCTCTTCGCTGAGGGTAAACGTTCGGTATTGACGGTCGTACTCGATGCGAATTTGTAAGACCTTTTGCGCGGCTAAACGGTAGAAATAGTCCAGCGGCAACAAGCAAGTATGTTGGTAAACGCGCATGTTGATGGTGCGGTCAAACTCCCCTTCGTCAGGATAATTCTGTAAGCCAATCACGGAGGTATCCTGCATCAGGAATAAGACGTTATCGCCCGCAGCAATGGGTTGCAACTTGTATTCCGGCACGACCAAATTGAGAAAAAAGCCGCTAATGCTGTCGCTTTCCGCGTAAATAGCGATGACCTCCATTTCTTCCACGAACCTCGGTCCATTAATCGTTTCGTACTTGCTCGGAATCATGTATCCCAGCGGCACTACGGGTGAGCCAACGGTCCGCAGACTATCGAAGGGATCGACCTCGTCAAAGGCAATCTCGCAGGGGATGGTTGCCTGGGCGTGCAGTGCTTGCGTTGCTAAGAAAAACAGGCAACTGATTGCCCAAAGTAAACGTTGAATTTTCATTGTAGGAACCATAAAATTGGGTAAACTAATTTCGTGTATCCTGCCCCCAGTTGAGTTTACCGCGCAGCGTATCCAGGAAATCAATATCTTGCAAAATAACGAGGCGGATGGAGTAATGATTGCGCCGCAGCGCCAATTGATGCGCCGCCGTGATAGTTTCTAGCCGTGAATCCAGCGTACACAAAAAGTTGGTGGCACGGCCTTCAATTTCAAAAGAGATCACCGAGTCGTCACTGATAACAATGGGGCGAACGTTCAAATTGTGCGGTGCGACGGGCGTAATGACGAAGTTATTGGACCCCGGAAAAATGATCGGTCCGCCACAGCTCAGGCTGTAGCCCGTAGAACCCGTAGGAGTGGAAACAATGATCCCATCCGCCCAGTACGCATTGAGGTAAGACCCGTTGATGAAGGTATGAATGATGATCATACTCGACGTATCCCTTTTCAGAATAGTACAGTCGTTGAGCGCGATGGGTACCTCGCCGAAGGCGGGAACATTTGATTCCAAATACAGCAAACGACGGTCTTCCAGGCGGTACATCTTGCGCATCAGCTTATTGATGGCGCTGCGGATAGTATGTTTCTCAATGGTCGCTAAAAACCCCAGCCGCCCGAGATTGATGCCGAGAATGGGCGTTCCGCTGTCGCGGACGTGCGTCACTGCTTCCAGGATGGTACCGTCGCCTCCCAAGGTGATGAAGCAATCAAAAGTCTTGACGGAAAAGTCGAGATAGCCCTCAAATTTTCCTACGTCGCGGGTAAAGTTCACCCTTCCTTGCAAGTCCTCCAAGTACGGCTCGTAGACGTACGCATTGATCTGATGCTCAGCCAGCACGTCAAAGAGTTCCTGCACGTAGGGCAAGTCCTGCTCTTTGAGTTTCTTACTGAAAACAACCACTTGCATACACTATGATTAATTTGCTGACAATTCGCCACGCAGCTAGCGCCTGTCGTACCACGCAGTGCTGCGGAATAGGCCAAAACCGGTTATTCTTCCGTTGGTAGAAGCGTGACTTTAATACTTTCAATACGCCGTGGGTTCACTTTTAGGACTTTAAAGCAAAAACTCGGCGTGCGGATTTCCTGGTTCTTGAGGGGCATTCGCCCTAAGCGCTCCAATAGCAGCCCCGCGAGCGATTCGGATTCGCCTTTGAGCTCGTCAAAAGTTTCCGTTTCGAGCTGTACGATTCGGGCTACGTCGTAGAGTAAGGTCTTCCCTTCAAAGATGAAGTTGTGTTCATCAATTTGCTCGTAAATGACGTCTGGTTCATCATCAAACTCGTCCTGAATTTCGCCGATGACCTGTTCTAGTACATCTTCGAGCGTAACGAGTCCCTCCGTACCGCCGTATTCATCGACTACGATGGCTAGGTGCAAACGTTCCAGATGAAAATCACGTAGTAGATCATTGATCTTCTTGGATTCCGGTACGAATAAGACGTTGTTACGAATCAACGCTTGCCAAGTAAACTGCGGCTGCTCGTTCAGGTGCATCAGCAAGTCCTTGGCGTAAAGCAAGCCCACAATATTGTCATTCTCTGGCCCGTAAACCGGGTAGCGGGAATAGCCCGATTCGCGTATCGTGGATAGAACCTCCTTAAAGTCCGCTTGTTCACTGATCGCCACTATATCCACTCGCGCCCGCATGATTTGGCGGACGCTCACCTCCGGAAAGCGGACGATGTTGCGCAGAATATCCAGCTCTTGGCTGGTGCTATTTTCTTCGGTAACGGTCAGTTCGATGGCCTCACCGATCTCCTCTTTGCTCGTCATGCCTACGGCGGTCTGTTGATCGTGCAAGCGGCGTTCCACGCGGGTGGTCCAGTTGACTAACAACTGGCTCGCGGGACTGAACAATTGCAGCAAAAAACTGAGCGGAGCAGACATGAAACGCGCCAAACGAATGCCGTTAATCGTTGCGTACACCTTGGGCGTGACTTCTCCAAAAAGTACCAATAAGAAGGTGATTCCCACCACCGTAATGCTGTAATAAATCAAATTTGCGATGAACGCCGCGTCGTAGCGCAAAAGCCAGTGCCAAGCAGCCTGCCAGCTCCCTGCCCAGCCCAAAACCGTCTGGGACGTCAGTAATTGTCGAAAGATCAATTCGCCCAGCAGGACGATGGCAATATTGATAAAGTTATTGCTAATCAGGATGGTAGCCAGTAGCTTGTCCGGTTGGCTCAGCAACCATAAAATACGGCGGCTACTCGGCTTATCGTCTTGTTCCAGGCGTTCGCCATCGTTAGGAGAAAACGAAAAATAGGCCACCTCAGAACCCGACACTAAGGCCGACCCCACGAGTAGGGACAACAACGCCAGCAAGCTCAGGCTCAACTGCCAAGTAAAACTTGCCAACAAGAGCGCATCCGTTGAGCAGAAGAAATAAATTATACGTTCGGAGTCCGGTTCCAATGCTAGGGCATTCGTGGCGCAAGGGGGTTTCTGAAGACTAGAACGGCAGATCGTCGTCGGCAGCCATCTCGCTAGCCGGAGCCGTCGTTACCGGGGCCGTGTCAGCCGTCGTTGCGGGAGCGGTGGGTGTGCTAGGTGTATTCATCGGCATTTCATCCGCAGCCGAAGGGAAGTAGTTACTACCGCCACCACCAGTACCTTCGCGGCGACTGATTTGACGAAAATAGCTAGCGACTACTTCGGTTGTCTTGCGGTTCTTACCGTCCTGGTCTTGCCAAGTGCGGTGCGTGAGCTTACCTTCCAGGTAAACCTGCGCGCCCTTTTTGAGTTGCGTTTCGGCGCGTTCGGCCAGTTGACGCCATACCACTACATCGTGCCACTCGGTTTGGCTTTGCCATTCTCCGGTGCTGCGGTCCTTATAATTCTCATTGGTAGCGACTGAAAACTTTGCGACGACGGCACCATTCTCCAAGCGACGTACTTCTGGGTCGCGGCCCAAATTACCGATGAGTATTACTCGATTTACCATAGTTGATGTTTAAAGTGGTTGTAGAAGC
>JBCDIR010000319.1:0-4605 GCA_038748735.1 Bacteroidota bacterium
GAAAGAGAAACCTAAAAAGTTAAACAACATATTACGCCATTTGGGAAAAAACTTAGCCGTATACGCTGTCTCACTATTCGTTTGGACAACACTCGCGTCAAACGTAGACGAAACGGTGTTATTGATAACGTTTTTTGTGTCTGTCCCAATAGTAGCGACAGCGTATACGGCTAAGTTTTTTCCCAAATGGCGTAATATGTTGTTTAACTTTTTAGGTTTCTCTTTCGTGCTAAGCCTTCAGTTCTTGTTGAGGCCAATAGGCGATAGCACCTCAATTTACCTTCATGTCTTTAGTCTTTCGATAATAGTAGGAGCTTTTGTTTTGTTTTTGCTGTTCAATAAAACTGACTTTTTAGCGCATACACGTTTACAGCATTTTTTGTTGGTGTTTTATTTATCTGGTTTTCTGTCTGTGGGTACTTCTCTTTCCATTTTGGCGAATCAGTCATCTTTGCTAGAAGGGATCAATTTTACGTACGATCGGTTTGGGGGCAGATTTGCAATGTTGATCTTTTTTGGTACGTTGATTGGTGTTATTAGTACCCTGTACTACTGGCCAGCCATTGCCGTTCTATTACGTCTAAAATCAAGTCCAAAAGCGTAAATCAGCAAGCGAAATATTCACTACTTACACTACTCCCGATCTATTGAGATCACCTCACTACAACGAAGTTGAGCTTAGTACCATCACTGCCGACCAGCGGTCGTTAAAGTGCCGCCAAAATAGCGTTACCTCAACTGATTAGTAACCCCTGTGTAACCCCCTACAACTCATAATTCGGACTCAACTCCCGCGCTTGTACCTCGTAAAACTCGTTGATGATCTGGATGACTTCCTCCGGTGTGTCCACAATCGGGAGTAGGTCCATGTCGCCGGGGCTGATGTTGGCCTCGCGGTCGAGCATGACTTCCTGTATCCAGTTGCGGAGGCCGCCCCAGAAGTCACTGCCGACGAGAATGATGGGAACGGGGGTAATCTTACCCGTTTGTACTAAGGTAATCGTCTCAAACAGTTCGTCTAGGGTACCCATACCGCCGGGCATGGCCACGAAAGCCTGGGCGTACTTTACGAACATCACTTTACGAATGAAAAAGTACTGAAAGTTGATGTCTTTATCATGATCGACGAAGGGGTTAGAACCTTGCTCGAAAGGCAGTTCGATGTTGAGACCGACGGACTTGCCATTGCGTTCTTTCGCACCTTTATTACCCGCTTCCATGATGCCGGGACCACCACCGGTGATGATGCCGTAGCCTTCGTCGGTGAGGGCGGCGGCAATGTCGGCAGCTAATTGATAGTAGCGATGCTCGGCTTGCGTACGGGCCGAACCGAAGATACTGACGCAGGGGCCGATTTTATTCATTTTCTCGAAACCACGGACAAATTCGGACAAAACTTTAAACATGGTCCAAGAGTTCTGGCCTTCGATCTTGTTGCTCCACGTTTTCATGGCGTGAGGGTGGAGGGGCTTGCTATTTTCTGACATGTTGCCTAGTTTGGGCTGGTTTTTATAACCACCGTAAATAAAAAATGGTGCAAAAGCCGTCCAAGATAGGCGAATTCTCCTAAAAGCGCTAGCTTGTTTTGAAATTGCCACCTAAAAGCAGTCGTACCCTCGTTGAGAATAGTACATTTGTAATCGATTTAATATACCCTGCCGAGAATGAAAACAACGTATCTACAACAATTACTCGGAGTGCTCATTTTGCTACATCTAGCCACTTGTGCGTCCGATACTCCACCATCTACCTCGCCCACTACTGTTGACAGTAGTCAGGTCTTTGAGAAGGGAGGTGATTACTACCAAATGAAAGGCCAACTCGGTGAATACGCCGTGACGATGGAACTGCGTCTGGACCCAATTTTAGCTAAAGAAGGTCACTATCTTGGCTTTTACCGTTACGATCGCTTCGGGGGCCCCATTGGTCTGCACGGCTACCAAGATTCCCTGGGTATGCTGACCCTGACGGAAGAAGGAAGCTTCGATAACAAAGCACACCAACTGGTCGGGCGCTTTGACCCTACGGAAGGTTTCGTGGGAGAATGGTACAGTGGCAACGGACAGGACGTATTGTCGTTCGAGTTGTTACCTAACGATAGTAATCTGGTGCAGCTGGAGCAGTGGCATTACCAAGATTCTTTACTGGCTTTCCCCGGTTTTGCCGCCTCTCCTCAGATGACCTACGACCTTTCGTGGTTAATCCCAACGGAGGAACAATTGTCCCGCACCCAGTTACTCTATTTGCGAAAAGCTATTGCGCAAGGACTGCTAGGACAGACCGACAGTAAAGCGGCGGATAAGTTGGAGGATCTAGTATTGCAACAACGTACAAAATACCTAGCGGACTACCGCACAGAAATGGCCAACTACATCGAAGAAGGCATCATTGACACCAGCAAAATGGAGCTACACGACGCGCTCTATCACTACGCGCACAGCACGTCTATGCAGGTGTATTACAATGCTTGGCCGCTGCTGACCGTCGGGTATACCGACTACGATTACCAGGGGGGCGCACACGGGATGTACGGCACTCGTGTAGCTACTTACGACGTAGAGCGGGCGCGCCAATTGAAGTTGGAGGATGTACTCAAACCGGGTTACGAGGAGCCAGTCGGTCAGGTACTCGCCAACGCCATTCGCCTCAAATATAATTTAGCCGCCAACCAACCGCTCTCCGCCATACTTTTTGATGATGCGGTGCAGCCTAACGCTAATTTCGGCTTGACCGACAAGGGTATCTTCTTCGTCTTTCCTCCTTACGAAATTGCACCTTACGCAGCCGGAGAGATCGAGCTGTTCGTAGCTTTTGAGCGCATCCAAGAAGTAGTACAAGAGGCGTGGTTGCCGCAGCCAGAAGCGACGCTCTAGTAACGACTCAGCGTAGGAGGACAATATCGCCCGCTATCCGTTCTTGGCTACCGTCTATCCGTTCCAAAATAGCGACGTAAACGTAGACCCCTTCACTGGCCGCTTGGCCCCGGCGGCTACCGTCCCAGGCGGTGTGCGTACCAACGATGGGCTGATCTCGCTGTTCAAAAACCAATCCACCCCAGCGGTCGAAAATCTGCAAACTTTGGATACGCTGAAAACAGTTCTTTGCGTGAATGGTAAAGTGGTCGTTGGCCCCGTCGAAGTTGGGACTGAAAACGTTCGGGATGTATACGCCAGCGCAGGGCGTGACGTTTATTTGCACCTGTGTACTGTCTACACAACCCGAATTAGGGTCACTAGCGAATAGTGTATATACTATGTCTTCAATTGGTGTCGCCTTGGGGCTTGGGCAATCCAAACAAGATAAACCAGCACTCGGAGACCAACTAAGGTCGAAACTATTAGTCAGGGTGACTTCCGCGTCGAGGGTGACGCTCTCGCCCAGTTCTAGCGTATGGGTTGCTGGAAAGACGCTTACCGCAATAGCGGCTGCTTCAATAGTCGTATGGAGAACACTGTCACAGCCTACGGAGGAAATAAGACTATCCACGTAGAAGCCACTAGCTGTATACCAATTGTTACCTACTCGCACGCTGTCGCCATTACACAAAAAGATCGTCTGTTCATAAGGAGTATCTTGCTGCTCCGTCAGTACGTAGGGCTGATACTGTGGGCAATTACTACCGGGCAGCAAGGTATCCACGAAAGTGATACTACTATCGTAAACAATGCCGTTTACAGTAACACTTTCACCCGCGCAAAAGCGTAAATCGATGGGCGGTAGCGCCACTTGCTGCCCAGTAAGGGTAGTGACAACGGTACTATCATGGCAGGAGTTAGCGACGGGTAACACGTCTTCATACGTGCCCGGAACGGTATAAATGTTATCACCAACGGTAACGGTCCCATCGGCCGTGTTGCAGAGGTCAATAGATTGTACCACAATCGGGTTACAGATGCTGAGGCTGAAATCGTCAATAACCAAATCGTTCCCACAGCCACCGGGCGCATTGTTAGTTACTTCGAGTTCAATACTGGTCTGGCCACTTTGGGTACGGAAAATAAAAATATAATTCCCCCAGCTCATCTCCGGTGTAGTCGGAATAGGACCAGTAGTGGTAGTGCCAAGTAGTACAGTGCTACCTGGTATAAAGGCAGAAAACCGCAAGTCAGGCTCCGTACTGAAACCACCACACGCGGTGGGCGTAACGATATTAGCCACGAAGCAAGAAAAAATGTAGTTGGTGTTTTCACAAAGTCCATCCACCGTTGTCCGAAAAAAGGTGCCGGGATCAGCAGCGGCGTCAAAAAGCAACATATAACCATTATCGTCGCCGGGGGTACGGTCGGGTGAATTGTGCCAGAGGCTACCGTTCAGTCCGCTGTTGTTGGTCACTACGTAGTTTCCACCACCGATACTACCAAAAGTATAGGTAGTCGTTCCGGGCGGAAGCTCCGGGCCGTCTCCAGGACCGCTACCGAAGTCTTCGACGTAAATAGGTGCATCGCTCCAGCACGTCTGCGCCCCCAGCGTTGTAGTACACAGATGAAGTAAGATGAGCGATAGGGATAAGGTTCGCAGCGGCATAGTAGGGGTTTTTCAATAAGACACGCTGATGGGACGTTTTGTGCCTTGAAAAACCATTTTTTTGGGTTACCAACCGCCATC
>JBCDIR010000320.1:0-4603 GCA_038748735.1 Bacteroidota bacterium
ATTCTACCTCAATATTCGCTACAAGGGCATTCGCAACCTGACCATTGAGGCGCGTTACGCTCGCCTGTTTTGGGCCGACCAGGAAAGCATTGGTAGCGGCAACGAAAATACGGGCCAGCCAACGCGAACGGAAGTGGGCGCACAGATTAAATACAAATTCTAATGATGTCTAACATCCTTTCCCTCATCGGCGACACCCCGCTCGTGGAGATTACACAGTTGATTAAACGTCCCAACGTTCGTGTGTTTGGTAAACTGGAAGGGCAAAATCCCGGCGGAAGTGTCAAAGACCGCGCCGCTTACGGAATGATCAAAGGTGCGTTGAACCGGGGAGAACTGCGCAAAGGGATGCGTTTGGTGGAGGCCACGAGCGGCAATACGGGCATTGCCCTCAGCATGATCGCCCGGGTGTTCCAGATTCCCATCACGCTCGTTATGCCAGAAAGCGCCACGGCGGAACGGGTCGGTACCATGCGCGCCTACGGAGCCGAAGTGATCCTGACCCCCGCCGCTAAAACGATTGAGTACAGCCGCGCCTACGCCGAAGAACTGGCGCAACGCGAGGATTACTTAATGCTCAACCAGTTTGCTAATGCCGACAACTGGGGCGCACACTACGCCACTACGGGACCCGAAATTTGGAAAGCCACCGCAGGAAAAATCACTCACTTTGTCAGTAGCATGGGCACGACGGGAACTATCATGGGGACCTCGCGCTACCTAAAAGAACAGCGTCCTGACGTCCAGGTTGTGGGTGTACAACCAACGGACGGTTCGCGCATCCCCGGTATCCGTCGCTGGTCGCCGGAGTTTTTGCCCAAAATCTACGAACCCGAGCGAGTCGATCAAATTATTGACGTAAGCCAAGAAGAGGCGCGCCAGCACATGCAGCAGTTGGCCCAGCAGGAAGCTATTTTCGGGGGGATGAGTAGCGGCGGAGCTGTGGCTGCGGCCAAAAAATTAGCGGCCACGCTCGACGAAGGCCTGCTGGTCTGTATCATTTGTGATCGGGGAGATCGCTACCTCTCTAGCGGAATCTACGAACCACTCCCTGCCAAATAACGCCGTTCCGACAAATCTCGAAACAATAACACTTTCTTTAGTATCCTTTTGGGAGCGTTGTCGTTATGTAAGTCAACAAGTAACCCAAACTTGTACCGACTTCAAACAACCCAAAGGAATACGTTTTGTCTAAACACACAAAAACTGGCGTTTGGCTGACCCTAGGCGCAGGGCTGCTGATTTTTCCACTGCTCAATTGGTGGTTACCCACTACTATCTCGCCTTCACTTGATCTCGTTACAGAAACGACCCCTACCGATAGCCTCACTAGCGTTGACGAGTACGGCCTGGACCGACTCGAAGAGTTATCCGATGAGCAGTGGTTACCAGAAGTAGCCGTTTCGGCGGAGTCATCCATGCGGGTGGCGACCCACGTATTAGATACCGTCAACTGGCAAGAGTGGTCGTACTATGCAAATGGGATGCGGCTGCTTGGTAATCCGGGGCGCTTGCTGCCGCTTCATCCAGGTTATAACGTGCAATTGTTGCGTCCGACGGGGGTGCCGTTGGTGACTTTTGCTAGTAACCTGGGGCGGGAAGTAGATTTCCGCGAAAGTACCTACGGCCCTGATTTGCCCACTGTCTCGCCAAACTGTACCCGTGAGGAACCACTCGTTATGCTGGTCACCGAAGCGGAAGTCGCTTGGTTGCAACAACACACGATTAGCGTTCAGCAGTGGTACCGTGAACTGCCCACGGTCTTGATTTATTTCGGGGAGACCTTACCCAAAACTTTACGCCAAGCGCCTGTTCCGGTACTGCATTTGCCGGATGCTACGGCTACGGCACAGGCGCTGGCGGTACAAGCGCTTTTCGGCGCGGCGGACCTAGCCATGCAAGATGGTGAGGTGCTAGCGGCTACTCGCCTGGGACACGCGCCACCGGAAATAGCGCAAATTGACCGCAGCCAGCTCGACCGTATTGACCGCTACGTACAACGCGCGATTCGGAAGCGTGCCATTCCCGGCTGTCAGGTTTTGGTGGCTAAAAACGGTAAAATCGTCTACGATAAGACCTTTGGTTATCATACCTATAAGAAAGAACAGGCCGTGCGCCCTACCGACGTGTATGATCTAGCCTCCATCACCAAGGCAGCGGGGACGACGCTGGGGCTCATGCGCCTCTACGAGCAGGGGGAAATCAGTTTCAACGCGCGTCTGCGTGATTATTTGGACGTTTACGACCGGTCGGGTTTGAAGTACCTGAAGCTCAAATATTTGCTGGCGCACCACACAGGCTTGCAGTCTAACTTACCCATTGCGCGCTGGTTACGGCAACCCGACTTGTTCACGGTGGAAAAGCACGAAGATCACCTCGTAGCCCTGGGTAAGGATGTATTTTTGAAGAATGGTGTTCGGGAAGAAGTGCTGGCCGAAATGCCGAGGGTGAAAATTCCGCGTCGGGGGTATTTTCGCTACAGCGACGTTAACTTTCTGTTGTTGCAACAAGTCATCGAAGCTAAAAGTCAACAGTCGCTGGACGATTATTTGACCCAGCATTTTTACGAACCGCTCGGGTTGCGACGCTTGCAGTATCGCCCGGGCTTGCGGCTGCCCGAACAAGAAATTGTGCCGACGGAGCGCGATCAGAAATGGCGCAAACAACTCGTGCACGGGGAGGTCCACGACGAAAGTGCGCTCCTACTTGGCGGCGTAGCGGGTCACGCCGGACTTTTCGGGAACGCGCGCGATGTGGCAACCGTCTTTCAGCTATTACTCAACGGTGGGGAGTACGGTGAACGGACGTTTCTGAACTCCAAAACGATTGATCGCTTCACCCGTCGTAACGGATACAACTACCGAGCTTCGGGCTTTGATCGTTTGGTAGGACACTCCAAATCACTGCGTTACTACGGTGCTTCGGAGGCTACTTTTGGGCACACGGGCTTTACGGGTACCTGCGTTTGGGCCGACCCCGAAAATGACCTTGTTTTTGTTTTTCTTTCCAATCGAATTCATCCAAATAAGTATAATACGAAACTCCAAAAATTGGGCTTGCGCGAACGTTTGCACAAAATTGTCTACCAAAGTTTGGGGACATTTGGGGAAGAGGTGTGAATTTTTAGGTGGGGAGTGTTCAGCCTGTCTAACGCCAAGTAGAGTGGTGAGTTGCGAGGTGGTGATTTGGTGAGGTGATGAGGTATGTACTCTTATAAAAACAGTTGACACCTCTACCCGAGTACAGTTTTTCGTGCGCGCGCAGGAGTAGGTTACTGTCGAACTTCTACGTATCTTTGCAGCCCAAAATTCAAGTGATGCCAAATCTCCGTCAGAATAAGCCTACTTTCGAGCATTTTATTACGTATTTCCCCGCCGTAGCTTTGCCGTTTACCCTGGGGGAGGATACGCACATGCTGTTTAGTAAAGAGAACAAACCGTTACCCGCCGCGATCATTGCCGAGTACATTCTACCGCTCGAAGGTTTGGAGCGTACCGACGAAACCACGGAGTACGTAGCTTGTTTTCACCTGCCGATGCCGAAGGGGTTCTACGCTATCGTTTACTGGACGGCGGAGTTGCTCAATTACGCGTACAAACTGGTTACCTTCGATCATAAGGGTAACGTGATCGCCGAAAAAACCGTTGCAGGTACTACTTTTGACGGGAACGAATTGACCCAGAGTATGGCCGTCATCAATGAGGATAAGATGATCTACCTCGTTTCAGGCCAGAGCCAGGCGGCACTAGATGATTACGCAGCGGCGAACAGTACGGCGAGTCGGTACCAACTCACGGACGACGGAAAAATCGTGGAACTGTAAAAATTCACGATCTTGGTGCCAAACCACCAATCATGCTTTCTCGTTTTTCGCTTTTTATCTCCTGTTACTTAGTTTTCAATCCGGTGTCCGCTCAGGGTGGCCTTTGGCTGCCGCTGGATGCCCCGCTGCACGTGGCGGAGATGCGCGCATTGGGAATGGAAATGCCAGCGGAAAAGATTTACCGAAGTGGTCTAACGGAGGCGGCGGCTGGCAATTCGCTGCTGATGGCACCGTCAGTCACTAATGATTCGGGAACAAGTCTGACACCAGCTATCGTAGATGTCAATGGTAGTTCTGGTGTGCTTATTTCGAGGGAAGGACTACTGCTGACGGCTTATTATCTTTTGGTAGATTGGTTAGTCTACTTGTCCGATAAGAATACCGATTATCTTACCGATGGTTTTTGGGCAACCGGTCGTACGGCGGAGATTCCGCTCAAAAGGTACAGTGCTTCCGTAGTGGTCCACATGGAAGACGTTACAGCGCAGGCTCACGTTGGTGTAACGGAAGAGATGTCCAAGACAGTTCGCCAGCAGCACCTTAAAGCTAATGTAGCGGCCATCCAGCGGATTGCGCCCCGAGCAGCTCACCAACAAGCGGTCGTCAAATCGATGTTAGGCGATACACGCTACGTACTTTTTGTGACCGAAACATACCAGGATATTCGGTTGGTTGGTGCTCCACCGCAGCACGTGACCTTTTTTGGTGGAACCAAAGACGCATTCAGTTGGCCACGGCATAATGCAAACTTTGCTTTGCTGCGTATCTACACCGGACCCG
>JBCDIR010000321.1:0-4594 GCA_038748735.1 Bacteroidota bacterium
AAGCCCGTCCGCTGCGGAAAAGTCGCCGTATCAGGTAGAACAGCTAGTTGCCCCTGACCGTCGTTTTGCAGAATAGTCACCGCCATCCAATCGCCGCAAACGACTAAATCAGCATCAGCATCGCCGTCTAGGTCTCCCCACTTGGCGTCGCTGATCATGCCCAAACGTTGTTTAAGGGCAATATCTACGCCCGCGCCGCCCCGATTTTTAAGCAGAAAACTGTAGGGTGATAAACCGTAGGAGTTGGGGATAGAACGTGCCCCTACGAACATGTCTTCAAAGCCGTCCCCGTCGAAATCTTCCACCGCAATCACGCTGGCATTCGTATGCGGCAGCGAAATAGGAATCCGGCGAAAATCCATATTGCCATTATTGAGATACAGGCGGTCTTCTAGTAGCTTGTCCAGTTCGTTAGCTGCACTACCGCCGCTGGCGATGTAGAGGTCGCGGTCGCCATCTCCGTCAAAGTCGATAGTAGCCGCGCTGACGTCTTCGTAGCGGGCATCGTTGATGAAAGCCGACACCTTGATGCGCTCAAAACTACCGTCGGTGCGCCCTTTGAGTAAGTAGGCCGGCTGACTGTGCGCACCACCCACTAGCAGGTCTTCCACTCCGTCGCCGTCCAGGTCTTCGTAGAGAACCGCCGGGCCTTCACGCGTGATGCGTTCGGGGATGAGTTTTTCGTACTCATCGTCCTGATAATCGTTTTCTTGGTGAGGAATCGGGAGAATATCACCGCGGGTAGGCGCCTGTGCTTGTACTGGCTGGAACTGCGCATTGAGCGGGGTACTTTTTTTGACGGTCACCGCCGTATTGATGGCCGTGCCCGTTACCGCTTGCCGCGAATTGTCGGGCCAAATCACTACGATGGAATCCACTACCGTAGCCGTTCCCAAACCAAAATGGAGACGATGAGAACAAGAGGATTGGTACCCTTTTACCACCTGCAATTCTTGTGACTGTACCGTCCCCGCCGCGTGAACGTGGACCTGCGTCCCGAGCGTCGTTCTGCCGTTCGGGTTATCCAATTGTACGCCTAGGTAATTCCCCGTTGCTGCGCGCAGTGTCCAGATCGTGGCGGGAGCGTTGATGTTGTTTACTACCACTTCCAGTGTCCCGTCCTGGTCCAGATCGGCGTAGGCCGCACCGTTGGAAAAAGACGGACTACTCATCTGCGACTCGTTGAGCTGAGAGAACGCTAAATCCCCCGTTTGTAGGAACAGTAGATTACGCAATGGCTGGCTCGGCAAGCGCTCAATCAGCTTGCGCGTCCGTTCGGGATCGTCCTCCGTGTACTGCTGGATCGCCTCGCTATTGAAGTAGTTGATGTAGTCGAGGTCGTTGGGGCGTTTGACAATACCGTTGGTAACGTAAATGTCTTTGCGACCATTGTTATCAAAATCTTGCAGCAAAACCGACCAACTCCAATCCGTGGCAAACGTGCGGGTTTGCAGAGCGATATCCAGAAAGTTACCCTGGCCCGTATTCAACTGCAAGTGGTTACGCGCGAATTGCTCTTCAAAACCCAAATCCGCTTTGATGCGCTTGATCTGATCGGTATCCTCACCCCCCGATTTCAGGTATACTTCTTCGTCGAACGGCAGCATATCCGTACTAAAAATGTCGGGCAATTGATCATTATTGAGATCGGCAATATCGACGCCCATACTGAACTGCGTCGTGTGGTCGGTCCATTCGGCGATGGCCTCGCGGAAGGTCCCATCACCCTGATTCAGGTAGAGGTAATCGTTTTCGTGAAAGTCGTTACCGACGTAAATATCCGTCCAGCCGTCGCCGTTTACGTCCGCACAACTGACGGCCAAACCGTAACCCAGCGGACTACTGTAAATACCCGATTTTCCGGTTACGTCGACGAAGGTCCCCGCAGTCTCGTTGAGTTTGTTTTCGTAGAAACGATCACCCGCTAGGGAATCTCGTTGTACACGCTTGGTCGTCTGTCCGTAGCTGCGTACGGAGTGAACATTGTGGTTGAGCAGGTACATATCCAGGTCACCATCCTTGTCGTAATCCAAGAAAGCAGCCTGGGTCGAAAAGCCCCGAAAGTTCAGGCCGTAGGCTTTCGCCATTTCCTTGAACGTACCATCTTGCTGGTTGATGTACAATAAATTGCGCGCAGCGGGTAGCACCCCAACGCCTACTTTGCACACCAAAATATCCAAGTAACCATCGTTGTTTACGTCCGCCATACTGACGCCGGAAGACCAGGTATTATCCTGCGCAATACCGGCCGCCTGGGTGATGTCCTCGAATTGCAAATCACCTTTATTGCGGTAGAGTTGATCCGGTCCCTGGTTGGCGGTAAAATAGATATCCTCCAAGCCGTCGTTATCAATATCACCGATAGCTACTCCCCCACCGTTATAGTAATAAAGGTATTCGATGATGTTGACTTGGTTCGTTTCCGTCAATTGGTTGTTGAAGGTGATGCCACTTTCTTCAGGCGAAATTTCGGTCATCGGGCTACTCACTGCGGTGCTAGTTGACTCCGCAGGGGAACCACAGCCGACACCGATAACAGTCAAGGCACTTACGCAGCTTACAAAAGAAAACCACTTGGGTAACATGGTAGGAAAGGTTTTATTCATTTTATACCGGTTCGTTGGTAGAAAGGGGAATGAAAACAAGCGCTACTTATGCGGAACTAGCTCCGTATGGAGTTGTTTGCAAAAGTCATAGAAATCACGGAAAGAAGCTAAATGTCCATCCTTCTGCGAACGCTCTACTAATGCTTGTAGATAATGAAGTTCTGCTACATCGCGTGGATGTTTTTTGCTATACCGAATATTACGCGCAGCCAGCATCTCACGGAGATAATCAAAATGAAAGGCAGCGTGAGTGTCGAAGCCAGCTATGACTGGCAGAAGTTCAGGATCGTTCCGGCTAACGTTATAGAACTTCTGATAGCGGCGTAAGTATTCACTTTGCGGATTAGATTTATAGACAGTCTTATTACCCAAAAACCACGTTTCAATGCACCGATTTTGCGCCACAAGCTTAATCTTACACCTATCGTTGAGTTGAATATTTTGCTCTTTTAGTCGTTGTAGGTGTCTGGTCAGTTCTTCTTTCCTATCTGCTACGCTGCCCTCATCCGTATCAATACAAATAACCAGATAGTCAAAGCTGTTAATAGCGTTAATATCCTGTATCGTATTGCCCAATATAGTGGTAAAAATACGGGGATAACCATTGGCCGTTAGTAAAAAGAAATGATTGTTCGACACGTCGGTAAGACGATCTACTTGTTGGAGTTGTCCCTCCAAGAATGTAGTCAGCATTTTGGGGTAAACCTTCCGCTCGGTACTGCGCCCTTCAACCAAAATGTATAAATTCATGGGCTAACTAGCGATTCCAGTGGTGAATTCTTCTCGTTGCGTGAGCTGGATAAAAGCCTCTTGTTTAGAAACTTGAAAATCAATGATGGTAGCGGCATCTTTAGCCGTCACTACGCTTCCTTGACGAGTAATCAACTTCCAGTTTTTGTGATGGATTTGATTGATAATGTAGGGATGATGGCTGGTGATGACGAACTGGAGCCCACGTTGAGCCGCTATTTGAATATCAGCAGTGATTTCGTCAATACAATTTACGCCGAGACTATTCTCAAATTCATCAATTAAAACTATCGTCCCGTTTGCAGTTAGGTAAAGTTCACATAAGTGCAACAGGGAGCGATACATTCCACTGGAAATTTCTGGCTGCAAAATCCAGTGTTCTACCCCCACTTCCTTTATTTGTAAAAAAGGCATTTCCCGAACAAAAGCAGGCACTTCACCTATATTTTTTAAGTCAAGCGGAGCAAAGCGAACAGCTTCTACAAATGGAAAAACATCAGTAAAACGCTCTACTATTTGTTCCATTATGCTCGGTGCATTGTGAAACGAAAGAAACAGTTTTGTAAGTAAGGTCTCATCAGCCGCTCGAATGGCGTTTATATCGACGTACCGCTCTAGCAACTGCTGCTGATGTAGAAAGTTAGATTGTATATTCAGCGAATGCTTACGGCTATTGACTTGATCGCTGAAAATAATTTTCTGAAATCCCTCGTAGGCTGGAGCCAGCAGTTCTTCTTCCTTTAACAAGTTGAATACACTCTTGTCTCTTGGTAATTTCACCGTTGATACGCCCTTAAAAGCGATATGATCTGCTTGTCGGTCAACGATTATTTGTCCATTGTGAACTAACTTCTCCCAGCTGATTTTAGCAATACTTCGCTCGCTATCTTCTCCGGTAATGGTGAATTGAACATTTCGTCCCGTTTGTTCAAATGCCCCACTCCACACATACTCATCGCCATTGTCGACAAGAAAGTGAATCTCCCACTTAATACCTCTTATCCGTTCTCCTCTGCTGAGCGACCGTAAACGCAACAGGGAAGTCAAAATCTGCGTTTTCCCAACACCAGAAGCTCCAACCAGCAATGTTAACTTGTTGAAGTGTATTTTAGCTAACTCCCAACCCGAATCCACGTCCGAATAAGCTAAAGAGATAATTCTCATATAATGTTCTTTACCTGCCTTACAAAGATAAGGATTCTAGTCTTTCGAGTTCAACTATTGGATTTGAACCCTAA
>JBCDIR010000322.1:0-4592 GCA_038748735.1 Bacteroidota bacterium
CCGCAACTGGGTTCCGTTCCCATACGCCAAATATTCTCGAGTAGCGGAAGCGTGGGGACCGTTTTGACCCGAGCCGCTAGCGAAATCGACAACGAAGTACGGGACGAATTCAACCTCAGCGCCACCTGGCAAAGTAGTCGTTTCCAGGCTGCGCTCAAACTGTACCAACGTACAACCTCCAACCTACAACAAACACGTTACGTCTTTGGTCTGCCACAAATGGACCCCGTTTTAACTTCAAACGGACAGATGCGGGCCAGGGGCGTAGAACTACAATTGAGTTATACTGTCTCGGAAAGTGAACGTTCCCGGTGGAATACGACCCTCGTAGCCCACGGCCAGCGATCGGTTCTGACGGAGCAATTAGAAGTATTCACAAGTATAGAAGGTAACCTTGGCGCACCGGGCAACAGTGACGTTAATATCGTACGCTTGGCCGAAGGAGAAGCGGTGGGCCAGTTCTGGGGGCCCGTGTACACCGGAATTAGTGCCAACGGAACGCCAACTTTTGCCGATTTGAATAACGATGGTGACGTGATCAGTGATCCCTGGACTTGGCTGGACGAAAATACGGATATGCAAGTACTCGGCAGTGGCCTACCAGCCTGGGAGTTGGGTTGGTCGAACCAGTGGACCTTCGGCAGTTGGTCCGTGCAGGCTATGCTGCGTAGCACCCTGGGGCATAGTTTGGCTAATCTCAACCGCTTTTTTTACGAGACGGACGTTTCTACTTTACGAGAATCGAACAACGTAGCCACCGAGCTGCGCGTTCCCGGCCTCACGACCTCCCAGTTCAGTTCTTTATACGTAGAAAAAGCAAATTTCGTCAAACTCGATAATGTGAGTGTAGCCAAACGCTTTGCGTTGGGCCAGTCAAAACGTTATTTGACCTTGTCCCTAGCCGGGCACAACCTCCTCGTTTGGACCAATTATACCGGACCCAATCCCGAGCCTGTCCTCACCGATTCCGGCCCGGCGACGAACGGCGAACCCATCGGTCAGCAGGTGATGAACTTTGTAAGCCCCGGTATAGATCGTCGCTATACATACCGTCCGGCGCGGATGGTGGTTTTGGGCGTATGCTTAGGGTTATAAACCTTCCCAAAAACCGACATTTCTTCGTATTTTCGCCCTCCGCTTTGAAAACAGAATCAGTTGAGCAAACAGAAGCGAAGAGGGAGCATGCACAGCAAATACGGAGGTTACGGACTACACAAAAGTAAAGCGTGGTGGAGCACGCTCGGCAACGGACTGTTAGCGGGGGGCTTGGCGCTCCTCTTCGTCGCTTGTGGTGATAGTGCTGACCAGCAATTTACGTGCATCGCGGCGGACGATTCCGGGGTGCTGTTTGCTAACGACTTAACCTATTCGGAGGCGTACAATCCCTACACTTACCGCAATTTCTACAACGGCGGTGGCGTAGCCGTCGGCGACATCAATAACGACGGTTTGGTCGACCTCTACTTTTCGGGAAACTTGGTGGACAATAAATTGTACCTCAACAAGGGCAATTTTGAGTTTGAGGACATCACCGACCAAGCGGGTGTAGCTTGTGCGGACGTTTGGTCCTCCGGCGTCAATATGGTGGACGTCAACGGCGACGGACTACTGGATATTTACGTTTGTAAAGCCGGTAAGCCGGAAGGTCCCAACCGCCACAACGAATTGTTCATCAACCAGGGTGATCTCACTTTCGTGGAACAGGCGGCGGATTATGGCCTGGACATCACTGGGCTGTCTATTCAGACGGCTTTCTTTGATTACGACTTGGATGGCGATCTGGATTGCTATTTGCTCAACAACTCCCTGCGTTCCATCGGTGGCTTCGACTTGAAAAAAGGACTGCGCGATACCTACGATCCCGAGGGAAATAAGCTGTTCGAAAACCGCGAGGGCCGCTTCGTAGACGTAACGCAAGCGGCGGGTATCTACTCTAGCAGCATTGGTTACGGACTCGGTATCACCCTCGCAGACTTCAACGCGGACGGCTGGCCGGACATCTTCCTGTCCAATGACTTTTTTGAAAAGGATTACCTCTATTTCAATAACCAAGACGGAACGTTCACCGAACAAGTGGACAAAAGCCTCACCTCTCTGTCGATGGGTTCGATGGGGGCCGACGCCGTTGATTTGGACAATGATTTGCGCCCCGAAATTTTCGTTACCGAAATGCTGCCTTACGCCGCTGATCGCAAGAAAACGAAAACCACTTACGAAGATTGGGACAAATACCAACGCGCCGTCAATAGTGGTTATCACCATCAATTTGCCCGCAACGTTTTACACAAAAACCTCAATGGCGAACAATTTGTAGAACTCGGACGATTGGCGGGCGTCGAAAGCTCCGACTGGAGTTGGTCAGCACTGATGCAGGACTTCGACAATGATGGCCTCCGCGATATTTTCATTAGTAACGGCATCAAGTCCGATCTGCTGGATAAAGACTACCTCAATTACATGGCCAATGATACCCGTATCGAAGCCATGATTAAGGAAGATGAGCAGGTACTCAAAAAACTCATCGACATCATGCCGTCGGGACCCGTGGCCAACGCGATTTACAAAAACGAAGGCCAACTCAACTTCAGTTACCAATCTGATAACTGGGGGCTGGGCGAACCTACTTTTAGCAACGGTAGCGCCTACGCTGACCTCGACAATGACGGCGACCTCGACCTGATTATCAACAACGTGGACGAGCCGGCGGGACTTTACCGCAACAACGCCGAAACAACATCCAACCGCAGCCTGACGGTAAACTTACGGTACGAGCAGCGCAATCAACACGCCATTGGTGCAAAAGTAATCCTCGTAGTGGACACCCTCCGCAGCCTGTTTGCTTACTATCCGGCCAAAGGTTTTCAGAGTTGCTCGGCGGTACCCGTAACCATTGGCGTCGGTCCACGCGAAACGGTGGACAGCCTCATTGTCATCTGGCCCAATGGAACCCAGAGCGTACGTACGCAGGTAGCGATCCAACCCCCCGTGACCATCGACTACGCAGTGGAAAATACGCAGGAAGCTACGAAAAAATTACTGCGCGCTGACTACGCGCTGACTCCCGTTTCCACCCCGTTCGACTTCACCCACGAGGAGATTGGCATCAGCCACTTTAACCGCGAACGCATGTTACTGACGATGCCCGGCCGTAAAGGACCCGCGCTCGCCACGGCAGACCTCAACGGCGACGGCCAGCAAGACCTATTCATCGGTGGTGGTAAAAACCAGGCTTCCGTGCTCTACCTGTCGGAAGGAGAAGATTACGTAGTATCGACTGGTTTTGAAGACACGCGCCGCAGCGAAGTGACCGATGCCCTCTTCTTCGACAGTGATGACGACGGTGATCTAGATTTATACGTCGCCCACGGTGGTAAGGCGTTTTCTATCTACGCCCCCGAGCTACACGATGCGCTCTACCTCAACGACGGTACGGGACAGTTTACACGGGCCAAAACGGCCTTCGAGTTTCCCTATCCATTGTCAACGGGGGCAGTAGCGGTGGCAGACTTTGACCGCGACGGACGGCTAGATATTGTGATCGGCGAGGCGATGAAAACGAATACCTACGGCTTGCCGGGCAGTTGCCTAGTACTGCGCAATACGGGGGACAACGAGTACCGTCCGCTGGTAAGTGAGTTGCGTACAGACCTAGGCATGATTACGGCTTTGGCGGCGGCGGACGTCAATGCCGACGGCTGGGAAGACATCGTACTCGTGGGCGAGCACATGCCCATCACCATCTTGCTAAACGCCGCGGGGGAATTTACCCAACCCGAGCAGCGAGTGACGCTAGCAGACACCGAGGGCCGCTGGAATTGCCTAACGGCAGCTGATGTAGACCAAGACGGTGACCTAGACTTCGTGGCGGGTAACCTGGGCGAGAACCACTTTTTCCAGCAAGGATTGACGACTTTCGTATACGATTTTGATCAGAATGGTACCACGGAGCAAATTGCCTGTGTACCGACGGAGACCGGGCATTACCCCATTCACGATATTGACGAATTGTACAAACAATTGCCGTCCTTACGTAAGCAATACCGTACCTACGGCGAGTTTGCGCAAGCACCCCTGGAAACACTTTTCTTGGCGGAACGATTGGCGGAGGCACCACGGCTACACCTGCGCGAGACACGAAGTCTGGTGCTCCTTAATGAGAATGGTACCCTCGTACCGCAACCCTTGCCACGGAAAGTGCAGTATTCGAGTGTACACGCGATTCAGGTAAGCGACCTCAATGACGATGGCATCAACGACTTATTGTTGGGTGGCAATGATTACAAATGCAAACCACAGTTTGGCCGCCAGGATGCGAGCCTGGGCTGGGTATGTTACGGGGAAAATGCGGGTACTTCGGTCAACTTTACGGTCTGAGAACCATTAGGTGTCAAAGGACAGATTCGCTCTTTTGCGAATTGGAACGATTCGCAGATTTTGGTAGGAATTAACGACGGAAAAATTAGTGTTTATGAACAACATTGATCGCTGGTTATGCTTGTTGCTGGCCATCATCAGTCTGAGTAGTTGTAAATCGGAATACCAGCAATACGTAGAGCGGGAAATGGCTAGCGGAGAAACCCGCGACAGCCTCA
>JBCDIR010000323.1:0-4585 GCA_038748735.1 Bacteroidota bacterium
CGTCGCCCATGTTTTTGGCACCAAGGGTACGTTGCATCATCATTTGGTTGGCACCGTAAACGGTAACGTGGTAGACCGTCATGGCAATGACGCCCGCCCAAACCGTCGTGTCTTTGGTCCAGTCCAGGCTGGTATCCAGTGGGTTAATTTTGCCTTTTTGTTGCAGCGCGCTCATCGCTTCGCTGAAACTGTCGGGCATTTCTCCCAGGAGGGCAAAGAGGACCACGAAGCCACCCACCAAAAAGATAGCGGATTGCAAAACGTCCGTCCAGATTACGGCCGTAATTCCTCCCAGCGACGTATACACCAAAGTGATGGCCGTAACGACCAAGATACTCGTCAGTACGTCAAAACCCGTGATGTACGCAATCACGAAAGAGGAAGCGACTAATACCGCCGCCGAAGACAACAGTTGGGTTACCAAAAAGATAACCGAAATAACCCCACGCGAGAGTCGTCCGAAGCGTTTTTCTTGGTATTCATAAATGGAAATCACCCCCGTTTGTAGAAAAAACGGTACGAATAGCGCCATGATCAAAATAATCACCAACGGATAGTTCAGGTGAATAGCAATGACCGATAAGCCCGCCGCGTAAGACCAAGCCGGTGCCCCCAAAAAGGTCATGGCACTCACGTAGGTGGCCAGCACCGAAATGCCGATGGCCCACCACGGCGTTGTCTTACGCCCGATGTAAAAATCCTCCGCAGAGTTGACCTGCTTCGATAGCACAAATCCCAGGAGAAGATTAGCCGCCAAGTAGCCGATGATTATCCCCCAATTCAGTACACCAATTGATTCCAAGTTTCTTGATTTTGGTCAGAACGAATTTTGACTTACGTCGAAAGTCCGTTCTGACGATGATTGCGGTACAGGTTTTCACGGCCAGTAGCTGCTGTTTGAAAGAACCGCTACACTACGCTGTGACGTCCTCCGAGTTACTTTGTATCTGCCCGCCGAGCACGGCACGGCGTCGTAACAATAGCGAATGGCACAAGTAGCTACCCCACCGCTTCCGCCACCTTTCCGTAGCGTTCTACCCGTAAGTCCGCCTGCTTCTTATGCCCCATAAAGCCCTCAATCTCGCACAAACGCGAACAGTAACTCCCTACGAGCGCACTCGCTTCGTCCGTCGTTACCCGCTGGTAAGTGCAGGTTTTGATGAACTTACCGACCCAGAGACCGCCCGTGTAGCGTGCTGCCTTTTTGGTGGGCAAGGTATGGTTGGTGCCGATGGCTTTGTCGCCGTAGGCTACGTTGGTACGGTTACCGAGGAATAAAGCCCCGTAATTCGTCATATTATTCAGAAAATAATCAGGATCAGCGGTATTGATCTGTACGTGTTCGCTAGCGATGTCGTCCGCTACGGCCACCATTTCGTCGATGCTATCTACCAGGATAATTTCGCCGTAGTCGGCCCAGGCTTTACCCGCTACGTCAGCGGTGGGCAGGACGGCTAGTTGACGCTCCACTTCAGTGGCGATAGCTTCGGCTAGGGGGCGGTGATTCGTCAGTAGGACGGCGGGAGAGTTGGGACCGTGTTCCGCCTGTCCGAGCAGGTCCGTGACGACTTGTTCTGCGTCGCAGGTTTCGTCGGCAATGACGAGGGTTTCCGTTGGTCCCGCCAGTAGGTCGATTCCGACTTGGCCAAAGAGTTGGCGCTTGGCTTCCGCAACGTACTGGTTACCCGGCCCCACAATCATGTCTACGGCTTGCATGCCTACGCAGCCAAAGGCCATCGCAGCCATCGCTTGCACGCCACCGAGGATGTAGATTTCGTCCGCACCACCTAGGTGCATGGCGGCTACAGTTTCGGCGGGTGGGAGTTTCGTTTTGGGGTCCGGTGGGGTACAGGCAATGACGCGTGGTACCCCGGCAACCTTGGCCGTCAGTACGCTCATGTGAGCGGAAGCGACCATGGGGTAGCGCCCTCCGGGAACGTAACAACCTACACTGTTGACGGGGAGGTTTTTGTGTCCTAAAACTACGCCCGGAATGGTTTCGATCTCTACGTCGCGGAGGGCAGATTTTTGAATTTGCGCAAAGCGACGTACCTGAGCCTGTGCCCACTTGATGTCCGCTAGCGTAGAGGCGGGGACCTGTGCAATGATTTCCTGAATCTGGTCCGCGCTGAGGCGGAATGACGCTGGATTCCACTGGTCGAATTTTTTGGATAATTCGCGTACGGCGGCGTCCTTGCGTTGCTTTACATCGTCTAGGATACCTTCCACGATTTGCTGCGTCTTCTTCTGGTTAGCAGACGAATCTGCTTCCGTAATTCCTTTTTTGATGTACGTTACTGCCATGTTTACTTTAAGTTTTTACTTGAATTGGCGTATTGTTGAAACAGTGCTACGTCTCTTGCGACTGCTTTTTGAAAATTTTCACCTTGGAATAAGTGTCGATCGCTATCGTAGGCGTAGAGTACGAATTGCTTTTTACGCGCGTATAAATCAGCGGCGAGGCTCTCGGCCCACGCGTACGGTACGACAGTTTCTCGCGTGGCGTGGTGCAAAGCGAGCGGCGTACCCAGTAGGTCCAAGTAGCGCGTAGGGTCACCTTCGCTCAAATCGTGAGCAAAACCGAGTGTGCTAACGACACTGTCAACGGATTGCCAACGCTGATACAGGTCTCGTGGTACCGTGCGGTCAGGGTGAGCGGGGTCGCGTTGCCCGTAGCGGACCACCTGTTTTTCCACACTAGCAGTTACGGCGGACCACAGGCTAGCGGCTTTGAACCTATCCGTAGCCAGGAGCGTTTTCAGCCCTACATCGCCCCCCATGGAGTGACCGACGTAGTACACTGCTTCCAAATTGACGTCCGCCAAGCTTTCTAGTGCGGCCAGCGCGTGTAGTACGTCGATGGCGTAGTAGGTGGTGGCCAATAGGCGGGTTTGGGTGTACTCAAAGCCTTCCGAGCGGTTGTGGCCTCGATAATCCGGTGTAACCGTCAGGTAGCCCTGCGCTGCGTAGGCTGCTGGGACGCCGCGGTAATAATCGCCGGGCCGAGCGTTGATTCCGGTCGCGTTACTGATGCCGTAGCGTGGCGGGTCAGGATGGTAACCGTGCCCGAAGAGGACGACTGGATAACCGGCGGCTGGGGCCGGACGCAGTGGCCTTTGTACGAGGGCAAAAATGCGCAGACTATCGGACCTGTAACTGTACAATTGACGCGTACAACTATCCGCAGTAGCCAAATCGCCTTCCGCTTGAAACGCCGCAGTATAGCTACGCGCTCGGAGACCTTCAATGGATAAAGGAGAAGCGTTGGTCGTTTCCACTGGGGCAGGTGGCGGTGCATCGCAACCCCCGCAAAAAAGCAGTCCGATCAAGAGCCAAGCAAGTCGCATCTTATTCGTTTTCGAGTTGAATTTTAGCGGGGTAGTCTTCCCCGACGACGAAGTACGCAAAGCCGCACTGCTCCGCCTTAATTTGACGTTTGGCCCCCTTGGGAAAGGAGAAAATATCTCCATCGTACAGGACCACGGTAATCGTTTCGTATTCGTACAGGCAAGTGACCACAAATTTTCCACGGTGGACAATCATCACCTCTACCTCGGGTCGATGGTACCAGCCGGTGCTGCCTTTATCATCGGATTGTAAACCGTAGACGTTGAAACGATCGCCCCGTGGATCGCCAGGTTTGACTTGGAACTGGTGGCGTACGCTATCCGCCGGACCAATGATGTCAAACCAGCGGAGGGTACCCGGGCTTTGGTTAGGAAAATCGGTGGAAGTCGACGCCCGGTAGGTACCTACTTG
This sequence comes from Bacteroidota bacterium, assembly GCA_038748735.1. Classification (GTDB taxonomy): domain Bacteria; phylum Bacteroidota; class Bacteroidia; order Chitinophagales; family Saprospiraceae; genus Lewinella. The sequence continues at coordinate 3,760 of JBCDIR010000323.1, forward strand.
ACCGACATGCGCCTGCATCTGCTCAGGGGTATACTGGTCAAAAGTGGCTAATTCGGTAGCGCTCAGCATCGGCATAGGTTGCAGGTCCTCCGGGATGGTTTCGCCGAGGGTCGTATCTACAAGCTGACCGTTTTCGAGTAAAACGAGGCCGTATCCCTGCGCTTCTTTGATCACGCGCGGGAGCCATTGCACGCCTCCACCCGCGTCATCGTGCCCCAGTACGGCGAAGATCATGCCGTATTCATTCCCTACGTTCTCAAACCCCCGAAACATATTCGTAGGGAGCGAAATGATATCGCCGGGATGCAAGATGATCTCGGAGGCTTCGTCGTTATTCCAGTAGAAGCGCCAAGCGCTGCTGTGTACCATAAATACTTCCGCCGTGAAGTGGGAATGCGGCGAGTTTTTAATCCTGGGCGGTTGTCCGGCGGCCCCGATGCAAAAGCCGTGGGGTTCGCAGAGGTTTACCCGCTGGTGTTTACTTTCTGACACCCCACCGCCAATAATACTGTAGTTGTCTTTGCGGTGGCTACCGGGTGTTTTCGCGTCGATAAAAGCCGCTTTACAAGGTATCAAATCCTCGAAGCGGATAAGTCGTTCAGTTAGGTTGGTTTTGGTTGTAATCATGTCTTCCTACTTATTAATCAAGTTCGAAAAAATAATATTTTCGAGTGGTGGTATATTAGACGTTATGAACACAACTTGTTATAAGTCTAGACTTGCTCTTTTTAGCGCTATTTTCGTTGAAAAGCCTCGCAAATGCTAAGGCATTACTTACGTTTCTCGCCTCAAAAGCACAAAAAATAGCGGCGTCTCCAACTTACAC
>JBCDIR010000324.1:0-4557 GCA_038748735.1 Bacteroidota bacterium
ATGGAAGTACGCTAAAAACCCTCAACTTCATCCGAGAGGAACTGTACAAGATCGAGAAACAGTATGTCCAAAAACTACCACATTCTTATCGTCGATGATGATCCGGAGTTTCATCAACAGGTTCGTTACGTATTTCGGCGTCAGTTTGAGTTTTCTGGAGCCGTAGAAGAACAGCAACTGTTTCACAAACTCAGTGCGGGTACCCCTTACGACCTCCTGTTACTGGATCTGGTTTTTGATCATTCGGAGGACAAAAAAGGTCTAGACTTAATTCCAGAGCTCAAACGCCGGTTTCCTAATTTACCCGTCATCGTCGTAACGGCAGACCGGTCCATTGATACCGTAGTAGAGGCCATGAAGCGTGGGGCAAAAAACTTTCTCGTCAAGGACGATTTTGACTACGATTATTGGTTGGAGAAATTTGTGACCGTTATCGAGGACAGTCGCCTCAAAGAAGAGAACAAAGCCCTCCGCGACGAAGTGAAGCGCCACCGGGCCAGGGGCGAAGAGGAGTACCCCTTCATCGGAACCTCTCCACAAATCAAGGAAATCAAGCGCGTCCTTAAGCTGGTGTCCGAAGCGCCGGATATTACCGTGCTCATTACGGGCGAAACGGGAACGGGAAAAGAGGTAGCCGCTCGCTATCTGCACCAACACGGAGCCCGTAGTGACCGCCCATTTCAGGCCGTTAACCTGTCGGCTATCCAGGATACGCTGCTAGAAAGTACTCTCTTTGGTCACCGCAAAGGTGCCTTTACGGGGGCGGCCCGCGACATGGAAGGCTATTTCAGTCAGGCCAATTCGGGTATCCTAATGCTGGACGAAATTGGGGACATTGACCAAAACATTCAGATCAAGCTACTGCGTTTCTTAGAAACGAAGCTCATCCGGCCCGTCGGTTCGGACAACGATATTAAACTAGATGTACAAGTCGTTACGGCTACGCACCGTAATCTGGCGGAAGCCGTAGCCGCCGGGCGTTTCCGGGCGGACTTGTACCAACGTCTCAAAGCAATGATCGTGGAGTTGCCACCATTACGCGCCAGACGGGAAGATATTCCCCTCTTGTTGCGGCACTATTTTGCGGTAGACGATCTGGATAGTGTCTTATCTGCCGAAGTGCAGGACGCACTGTTGGGGTACAGTTGGATTGGTAATATCCGGGAGTTGAAAAACGCCGTTTCGCACATGGAACTCCGGGCTCGGATTCAGGATAAGCGCATCATTGACGAATACTGTTTACCTACGGAAATTGTACAAGGAGCCACCGCACCAAGCACTTATCCAACGACACCTGCTCCTCCCGGTACGGGCGTTTACGCACCTGCGGCCAATCCTACCCTCACCCCCGGGCCGACGGCCCTTCCACGTACGCAAAGTATCGACGAAGAACACGCTTTGATTGATTTAGAACGCATTGAAAAACTGCTGATTCAGAAAAATCGTGTGAAGCGGGACGTCGCCATCGCCGTCGGCCTAGAGAACACCGATAACTTGCGCTATCGCATCAAAAAACACTACGATAAGCACCCTCACCTATTCGTCAACTTCCCGGCCATCAGCCAGAGTTATCGACGAATTGTAAAAATCAGTAAGTAAACCAAATGAACTTAGAATTTCGCAATCTCCAACAGAAAGTCGACCGCTACAAACAAGTACTCGACAATACGCAGAGCTACCGCAACGTCTGGGTAGAATCGTTGAATCAGAAAATTCTGGATCAACTCAACTACATTGTTGGGCAAGTAGGCTTGGACGCGGAGGTCGAAGTTCGGGCGGAACTTGATAATCTAGAAGCTATCATTTTGTCTTTGGGGACCGTCCATTCGGGGATGTCACACCGGGTCAATGACCGCATCCGGCGACAACTCATCAAGCACAATGGCTCTTTGGTGTATCAACAGTTGTTCAACGGAAAAGTGATGGTACTCATACAGTATCCTTTCATCGAAAATTACGGAGAAGCCAAAGTACCTAAGACCGTGGGCATCTACCGTCCGGAGGAACTGAAGGACCCGTTTTTCTTACGCCACGTCGAGGAATTCCTCCAGGAAGTGACCCTCTGGGAAGACTACGATGATGACGAGCCACACCAGAAAATTGGTTTCCAGTTGAACTTTGGTGCTGTCGCGGGAGATGAAGAATAAGCTCCAAGCCTTCCTTGACGATAAAGTTGTACGTTTCAATCAACCCGATTTCATCACGGATGACCCTATTCAGATTCCACACCAATTTGAACGATTGCAGGATCGGGAGATTATGGGGTTTTGGGTGTCCATCCTGGCGTGGGGGCAGCGTAAAACGATTATTCGTAATGCACTGCGCCTCATCGAATTGATGGGCGGCCAGCCCTACGAATTCATCGTTCAGCACCGGGAGGAAGATCGGGCGCGGTTTGCGGATTTCAAACACCGTACGTTTCAGTATACGGATACCTTATACTTCTTGGCGTTTTTGCAGTGGTACTACCGCCAACACGATTCATTAGAAGATGCGTTCGCGCGTTTTATCCGTCCCGAACACGAGCACATCGGCCCCGCCCTCCGCGGCTTTCACGAGTTGTTTTTTCACCTGCCGGATGCTCCTCAACGCACCCGTAAGCACATTGCTACCCCCGCCCGCAATTCGAGCTGTAAGCGCCTCAATATGTTCCTCCGCTGGATGGTGCGTCAGGATGATTGCGGCGTAGATTTTGGCGATTGGCAACGCATTCGCCCCGCACAGCTGCTCATGCCACTCGACGTACACGTAGAGCGCATCGCCCGCCGCCTAGGTCTCATCACCCGCACGCAACGCGACTGGAAAACCGTCCTCGAATTGACCGCTAACCTCCGCCGCTACGATCCAGTTGATCCGGTGAAATACGATTTTGCGCTGTTTGGCCTGGGGGTACTGGAAAAAGAAACGGGCAATCAGGTGGAATTTTAGCTATAACTTACGTAGTCGCGCCGCCGCCGCGTCCAGTACCGCTTCCGTTTTCGCAAAACAGAGCCGTACGACGCGCTCGCCCGCCGGTGGACGATCCGAAAATGCCGAAACGGGGATCGCTGCCACACCCACTTCCGTAGTCAGCCAGCGCGCGAAATCGACGTCATTTTCACTGGAAATAGCACTGTAATCTACCAATTGAAAATAGGTACCCTGGCAGGGGAGGGGCCGGAGCGGGGTCTGGGTTAAATGTGCTAAAAAATAGTCTCGCTTTTGTTGATAAAACGTACTCAAACCCATGTAGGTACTACTATCACCGAGGTAGTCCGCTAGGGCGTGCTGTGCTGGTGTATTAACGGAAAAGACATTGAACTGGTGGACTTTCCGAAACTCCGCCATCAAATGCGCCGGGCCGATACAGTAGCCAATTTTCCAACCCGTAGCGTGAAAGGTTTTACCAAAAGAATAGGTCGCAAAACCGCGCTGAAACAACTCCGGAAAGTCCAGCAGACTGTAATGCCGTTGGTTGTCGTACACCAACTGCTCGTAGACTTCGTCGCTGAGCAGGTAGATGGTGGGGTGGTCGGCTAGCAATTGAGCCAGTGCTTCCCAGTCGGCTTTGCGCCAAATCGTCCCCGTTGGATTGTGGGGCGTATTCAGTACGATGAGTCGCGTGCGCTCCGTCAGGAGTTCCGCGAAAGCGGCCCAATCCACCCGGTAATCAGGGGCCTTTAACGTGTACGCTTGAACCACGCCCCCGCAGAGTTCTACCGCTGGTCGGTAGCAGTCATAAGCGGGTTCCAGCAGCACTACCTCGTCACCTGGATGTACCAGGGTCGTGATAGCCGTAAAAAGCGCTTGTGTAGCGCCGGCGGTGACGGTGAGTTCACTAGTGGGGTCCAAGGCTAGCTTGGTGGTACGGTGCTTCTTGGCCAACACTTCACGCAACGCGGGCAGCCCCGCCATGGGCGCGTACTGATTGTGGCCCTTGGCCAGGTGTTCGCTGACCAGTTCCCGCAACTGTTCGGGAGGATCATAATTGGGGAAACCCTGCGATAAATTGACGGCTTGGTGTTCCCGGGCCAGCGCCGACATCACCGTAAAAATGGTAGTACCAGTGTGGGGTAATTTGGAGCGAAACGTCATAGTTTGATCTTTGTTGCAAAGAAACAGGACCTGCTTGGCTTTTCAGTTTAATACTAATAAATTATTTTATCCACCAAATAATGTACCATGGAATCAGCTCAACAACTCAGCGCTCGCTTTCGGGAAGTTATGCTATCCGGAAAGTGGATTGCGAATACGAATTTCCACGAGCAAGTCGCAGATCTCCGTTGGCAGGAAGCGACGCGGCAAATTGGCACGCTCAATACCATTGCGGCCCTCACCTTTCACTTGGGTTACTACATCAAAGGAGTTCAAGCCGTCTTAGACGGTGGCGAACTGACCATTCGGGACAAATTCAGTTTCGATTGCCCGCCCATTGGTTCGGCTGCCGATTGGGAAGCACTACGCAGTGATACGCTGGGCAGCGCAGAACGCTTTGCCCAATCCGTAGCGCAACTCACCGACGAGCAGTTGGACAGCGTTTTCGTCAAAGCAGCCTACGGCACCTACCGCCGTAATTTG
>JBCDIR010000325.1:0-4547 GCA_038748735.1 Bacteroidota bacterium
CGCGGCTGGGACGACCGCTGGGAAACGTACAGCGAGTGGGCCGAAAAGGGACAAGCCCTCAAAGACGAGCTGCTGACGCTGGTGGACAAAGATACCCAGTCGTTTGAAGCCGTGATGGCAGCTTTTCGCATACCCAAAGGAACGGAAGCAGAAAAAACGCAGCGCTCCGTAGCTATTCAAGCGGCCACGAAAGCGGCCATCGCCGTTCCCTACCGTGTAATGGAGGTAGTGAGTGCCATTTTCCCGCTTTGCGAAGCCATGGCGGAGATGGGCCTGCGGGCTTCCGCGTCGGATGCGGGCGTCGGAGCGTTGTGCGCGCGGGCAGCGGTGCGGGGGGCGTATTTAAACGTACAGATCAACGCAGCGGGCCTGACGGACACGCCTTACAAACACAAGGTGTTGAGTGACGGCCAGGCATTAGTCGACGCGGCGGACGCGGCCGAGCGGAAAATTTTGACGATGGTGGCGTAGTAGGGGCTGTCTAAAAAGCCAAGAGTGGCACACGTTTGCTAAACTTTTAAAGTTTAGTAAACGTATAGTCAAGTATATACACGTAGTGAAAAGTTGTTATATGTGTGTTTTCTACCCTTTTTAGACAGCTCCCACCAGCATGCCTCCCTACTGTTTAATAATCGTTTTGTATACGGCTAGCCCCTCGCCACGGAGACGCAGTAGGTAGTAGCCATTCGGTAAGCCCGTCAAGTCAATGGTTTTGTCCAATTGTTCCAGACGTACGTTATTATCCATTCGCAAGCATTGGCCCGTTACAGTTGTAAAGGTAAGGGTGGCCGTACCGCTGTGGGGACTGTTCATCCGGAGGGTGATTTGGTCCGTCGTGGTAGGGTTGGGGAATACCATCAGATCAGTAGCGGCGTCCACATCATTCGTGGATACATTAGCGTCAAACTCCAGCGCTCCTACGTCCACTGCCTCACCGACGGGGCGGGGCATACCGTTGAAGTCCACCGCAGGGGCCAGGGTATTATCGCCCGCGTTGATGGCGGGTGAAGCAGCGCTGAGTCTGAAATCCAAGTTCGTTACATCCATGAAAAGTGGAGCGGACAATACGGCGCTTTGACCGTTGAGTTCTTCCATGGGGGGATCGGACCAAGCACGGCCAACGGGTTGGTCAATTAGGTTGTTACCAACGATCACCTTGTCCCGATTGGAGGAATAAACGTACACGCCGTTGTTGAAGTTATTGGCGGCGAAGATGTTGTTTTTTACCACTATCGTATCCGTGTCCCCTTCTATCCAGATCGCTCCGCCGGGGTTACTACCACCGAGGGTATTTTGGAAGCCATTACCGTAGACGGTATTGTTATAAATCCACACCTTACGAATATCATTGGGAGAACCATCGGTTGAAAAGCCCGTCAATTTGATGCCATCTGCGCCGTTATTGTATACCACATTATTGTAAACAAAAACACTGTCCACCGTGCCGCCCTGTTCCGCACCGATACTGACCCCGATGTCTTCGCAATTAAAAATTTCGTTCTGATACACCCGAATGTTACGGGCAGAGCGTTCGTAGGCATCCACGTAAATACCGGCGGAAGAATTGTTGATGTCGTACACTAAGTTCTGGTAGATTTCGCCGTCCCGTACTCCGTTTTTGGCGTCAATCCCAATTGGACCGCCCATTAAAGTTCCGGTACCGCCATTGAACACCTCATTCCTACGAACGATGAAGTTCCTTACGCCTTCCGTCAAGGAAATACACTCTTCGTACCCGCCCGGACTCAGGTTGATGGCTAGTTCAATGGTATTGTCTTCAATTAAAATATCCCGCATGCCGTAGCCACCGACGGGTGCTTGACCATTGGCGTAGATGCCGCTGGCCCCCGTATCATAAGTGGAACAGTTTCTGATGGTTACATCACTGACATTGTTACCAAAAATCAAAAAACCGATGTAGGCGGAGTTTTGCACGGCTATATTATCCAAGACGACATGACTGGCAAATCTCACCTCAAAAAGCCCGTCGTGGGGACCGTAGAGTTCAATGCCCGTACCGTCGATGGTGGCCACACCGTTGTAGGAGGTAATGGTAATGGGTTGCCCCAAACTACCGGAAGTAGTGACCACCACTCTTTCGTTATACGTACCGCCTTCGATAAATAGCGTCTCCAGCTCCGTTGCATTGTCCAAGGCGTACTGAATAGATTGGAAAGGTTCGTTTTGGGTACCTGGATGGGTATTGCTACCTGTTGTACTGACGTAATAGTTGGTAGCCTGTGCTAGGCAGCAGGTAAATAACAATGCGGCTAAACTCCAAATTTTAGGGTAAGACATGATTTGATGTTTTCGGTAAGTGTTGTACAGACTAATCAGTCGAGTTGTAATCGACTATTTTCAAAGATAAAGCAACGGAGCGAAAAGGGGAAAGTATCCGGAAACCATTTGATAACTTTGAGGATTATAATGCTATAACGGCCACGGTATGTCCGATTTTTTCACCACTACTGTCTTGTCCGCTACCCGAGCAACAACCCTCGGTCCACAAGACCTTATCCAGGAGTTGTGGAGCGGTTACGGAAAAATTCTGCGCGTTCAGCTAGTGGGAGTAGCGTTGAAAAGTGTGGTCGTGAAGCACGTACAGCTACCCCAACAGCGCCAGCACCCCAGGGGGTGGAATACTGACCTCGGACACCAACGCAAGGTCAAATCGTACCGAGTAGAAACGGCTTGGTACCAGCAGTACAGCGCTAGGAGCAAGGCCCGCTTACCGCAATGTTTAGCGCTGGAACAGCGGGGGCAGGAGGTGATAATGGTCTTAGAAGATTTAGACGCAGCGGGCTTTTCTTTACGTAAGCGAACCGTCGAATGGGAAGATGTAGCGCGATGTTTGGCGTGGTTGGCCCAATTTCACGCCAGCTATCTGGGACGGGAACCGGATGGGTTATGGACCGAAGGCACCTACTGGCATTTAGCTACCCGCCCCCACGAACTAGCGACACTAACGGATGAAAAACTACGGGAAGCCGCTCCGAAAATTGCGGAGCAATTAGCCCAGTGCGAACACCAAACCCTCGTCCACGGGGATGCGAAACTGGCCAACTTCTGCTTTGCGCCCGACGGACGCGTGGCGGGGGTAGACTTTCAGTACGTGGGCGGTGGCTGTGGCATGAAGGACGTGGCGTACTTCGTAGGCAGTTGCCTGGACGAGCGGGACTGTGAGCGCTGGGAAGAACGAATTCTAGCTACTTATTTTGAATATTTGCAATCAGCCCTTGGCACGAAGAACGTAGCCTTGGAACGGGAGTGGCGTTCGCTCTACCGCGTTGCTTGGGCCGACTTTCACCGCTTTTTGAAAGGTTGGAGTCCAGGACACTGGAAACTCAACAGTTACAGTGAGCGCGTGACGGCAGAAGTGATCCAAAATCTGTAAATATGGACTTAGAAGCACTGTCTGAGGTGGCCAAACGCGCGGCACTGGCCGCCGGAAAAGTGATACGGCAGCACGTCAACAACGATATTGTCGTAGAGCAAAAAGCGGGTGGTACCAGCCGCGCCTCACAAGTGGTAACGGCCGTAGACCGAGCGGCGGAGTCAGCTATTTTTTCTCATATCTTACCGACTTGCCAGACCAATTCGATTGCGCTCCTATCGGAGGAAACGGAAGACGACGGTAGTCGCTTAGTGCAGGATTACTTCTGGTGCATTGACCCGCTAGATGGTACCCTGGCGTTCATTAAACAATACCCGGGTTTTTCGGTCTCCGTTGCGCTGGTGGCACGGGACGGTACACCGCAAATCGGGGTGGTCTACGATCCGAGTACGGACACGCTGTACCACGCCATCAAAGGCCAGGGAGCCTTTAGAAACCAACAACCTTGGTCCGTAGCGGCAACGAACCAACACCTGACCTACGTGACGGACCGCAGCCTAGCGGATACGCCCCGGGCTGCTGAAATTGAGGCGTTTCTCCGCCAAAAAGTAAAGCAGTTGAAGGTAAACGGCACCCAAGAACTAAATGGAACCGGAGCGGTACTGGGGGCCATCCGGGTGCTAGAAAATGACCCCGCCTGCATGTTGAAATTTCCTAAAACGGAACGTGGTGGTGGCAGTGTTTGGGACTACGCTGCGACGGCTTGTATTTACCGTGAGCTGGGCTTACGCGCTACGAATTTTGCGGGTGGACCCCTGAATTTGAACCCCGCAGGCGATACTTTCATGCACCGCGAAGGGGTGTTTTTTGCGAACTGGTAGTCGTGTAGCTCGTTACACTCCAACGCTTCAACTTTTCACCCAAAGGGAACCGCCGAACCGCCCGGATTCGGCACGTCATCAATAAAAACTACGGTCAAACGAGCATTGAGGGAAGATGCTGTAACTGTCAGTAGTAAACTCGTATACATTGTTGTATCTTTCGTCTGACATCCAACTTTCGTTTGCGGTTTATACCCATGTCGTGAGGCCGCGGCGAGTTAGAAGCCCACTGGATGGCTTGGAAATTAATGAGTTATATACGCAATAGATGTATCCCGCAATGCGAGGATTTGGGAGTTGCAGGCAACAAAGACAAAATAAAAACAAAAAAA
>JBCDIR010000326.1:0-4542 GCA_038748735.1 Bacteroidota bacterium
CGTGACGGACCAATCGGGAACGACGGAAGGACTAACGGTCATTGATCTATCGGATTTACCTAACTCTGCGCCGTTTTTTCACTGGACACCCAATATTGAAGAACTGAACGGCACGTTAAATACCTGCCACAATATCTACATTGATGAATTTGGCTACGCTTACTTGGCGGGTTGTAACCTGAACAGCGGCGGTATGATTTTCATTGACGTGTTCACCAGTCCCGGAAACCCTAGCTACGCCGGAGCGGGCTTTTCTATCTACGCCCACGACGTGTACACGCGGGACAACCTCATGTACTCATCAGAGTTGAACGCCGGGCGAATGGCAATCTACGACGTGACCGACAAGGCGGATGTTGTGCCACTGGGTAACGAAAATACCCCTTTCACCTTTACGCACAACATCTGGCTGTCTGACGATGGGAACACGGCTTTTACGACGGACGAACAACCCAACGCACCCGTGGCCGCTTACGACGTGAGCGATCCGTCGGATATTGAAGAGCTGGACCAGTATCGCCCTACGGAAACCCTCAACGACGGCGTCATTCCGCATAACGTACACGTATGGGAAGACTGGCTCATTATCAGTTACTATACCGATGGTGGCGTAGTAGTGGATGCTAGTCGACCGGATAATATGGTAGAAGTGGGTAATTACGATACGTATTTTGGTAACGAACTTGGCTTCAACGGCGTATGGGGTGCCTATCCCTTTTTGCCCTCGGGTCGGGTGTTGTTGACGGATATCGGTAACGGACTGTACGTACTGGAACCCAACTACGTACGCGCTGCCTTTTTAGAAGGGACAGTCACGGACGCCAACACTGGTGCGGCAGTTCCGGGTACGGAAATTATTATTAATTCCACCACGGAAGACAACATCAACTTCTCGCGCCTGAACGGTTCTTACGGTACGGGCTTAGCTACGGCGGGCACCTACGATGTGACCTTCTTCAAGCCGGGCTACGAAATGTTAACCACTTCAGCTACCATTAATAATGGGGAAGTAACCATCCTAGACGTGCAACTCGTACCCTTACCTCGCTACACGATCGAGGGTTTAGTGCGAGAAGAAGAAATGTTCGTAGCCGTCGACGCTGCCATTATTCAAATGACGGACGGTTTTATTACGCTCAATTTTACGAGTGACGCGGCGGGAAATTTCGTTATTGAGGACGTTTATCGAGGTACCTGGGACATCTACGTAGGCGCATGGGGTTACCGCGAACTACTACTGGAAGGAGTAGTCATCGAAAGCAACGATGCACTTATCATCGAACTGCCCCGTGGGTACGAAGATTCCTTCACGGCGGACCACGGTTGGGTAGCCACGGCGGGCGTTGATACACGCGACGGTTTTTGGGAGCGCGGTAATCCGAACGGAACCACGCGCCAAGGCAACCAAGTCAATCCCGAAGATGACGTAGCCGATGACCTCGGTGAGGCCTGTTACGTAACGGGCAATAACGGCGGAAGCTGGACTAGTGACGACGTAGATGGTGGAGTAGTAACCCTCACCTCACCGATTATGGAGTTAGCTACTAATTACGTCAATCCGACCGTAGAATATAACCTCTGGTTTTGGACCGGTGGCGGCAACGGTACTCCCGATGATGAACTGGAAGTGTCCATCACCAATGGGACGGAGACAGTGGTTTTAGAAGTCGTTTCGGGTGCAACGAGTGAATGGCTGCCCCGTTCGGAAATCTTGCTGAGCGAAGTGATAGAGATCACGGATCAGATGCAGTTGATCGTCGAGACCAGTGATTTCGACGACAATGGTCACGTTGTGGAAGCAGGTATCGACGCCTTCTCCGTGACGGGCGACCTAGCGGTGAATACTAGCACGCCTACCCTCGCCGTAGATTGGGAGATTGCTCCGAATCCGTTTAAGCAAAGTACTCAAATCCGGTTCCAACTTACGGATGATGCTGCGGTTAATGAAGCGCAAGTCATAGTTCGGAATAGCCTGGGGCAAATCGTTAGTACGGTACCGAACGTAGTGGCGGGGCAGTGGCTCGAATTAGGGGTCAACTGGGCCAGTGGCGTTTATTTTGTAGAACTGTCTAGCAGCGGACAGGCTAGCGATATCCGCCGGATTGTCAAGCAGTAAAGTGTCTTTAGTACGCATAAATTGTGGGGTGTAGGCGTTAAAATAACTACTTTGTCCAACAATTTATGCTAGCTAATTTGGAAGTTTAATCACTAATGCGCTATATTTGCAATAGTTGTTGATACAACAAGATTTTATTTTTCACATCAGAGAGAGCGCGTTTTTAAAGGAGCCCTGCCTATCTTACTTTCAGGGCTCACTTTTTTTTCTACTGGTCGCTTCATCTTCTCCTACTTTAATTTTTCTTCCCTTCCGTAAAGCATTACCTTCGTGCTGCTAACGTCCTATGTTCGTGTCCAAATAAAATTATGATCAATATGTCAGCAGTTACCACCACGGCTTTATCTTCGACTGAGTTAATGAAAATGGAGGACCAATACGGTGCTCATAACTACCATCCGCTTCCCGTTGTACTAGCGAAAGGGCGTGGCGTCCACGTCTGGGATGTAGAAGGTAAGCGTTATTTTGACTTCCTGTCGGCTTATTCTGCCGTTAACCAAGGGCATTGTCACCCACGCATCGTCAATGCGTTGGTAGAGCAAGCGCGGGAATTGACGCTCACTTCACGGGCATTTTATAATAATGTACTGGGGCCTTACGAAAAATTCATGACCAGCTACTTTGGGTACGACAAGGTGCTACCCATGAATACGGGAGTAGAGGGAGGCGAAACAGCTGTGAAACTCTGTCGCAAGTGGGCCTACGAAGTCAAAGGCGTTCCCACTAATCAGGCGAAGATTATCTTCGTGACAGGTAACTTCTGGGGCAGAACACTCGCTGCCATTTCCTCTTCCACCGATCCAAGTAGTACAACTGGTTTCGGTCCTTACCTGCCGGGATATGAATTGATTCCGTATAACGATTTGGAGGCTTTGCGAGAAGCACTGCAAGATCCGCACGTAGCAGGATTTATGGTAGAGCCTATACAGGGCGAAGCGGGAGTTGTTGTGCCAGATGCTGGATATTTGAAAAAAGCCTACGAGCTCTGCCGAGCGCACAATGTCCTGTTTATCGCCGATGAGGTACAGACGGGCATCGGACGGACCGGAAAGTTATTAGCTTGCGATCACGAGGATTTCCAACCGGATATTTTAGTCCTGGGTAAGGCGCTTTCTGGTGGTGTGTTTCCGGTTTCCGCAGTGTTGACCCGTGACGAGGTGATGTTGACCATCAAGCCCGGAGAGCATGGTTCAACTTTTGGTGGTAACCCACTAGCCTGTGCGGTAGCAATGGCTGCTTTAGAGGTCGTACGAGACGAAAAGCTAGCGGAAAACGCGGAAAGATTGGGACAGATATTCCGCGCTCGCATGCAAGCCCTAGTTGACCAGTATCCCCAGCTACTGACCTTGGTACGCGGTAAAGGACTGCTTAATGCCGTTGTCATCAACGATTCGCCGGACAGTAAGACGGCCTGGAATCTCTGCGTTAGCTTAGCCGAGCACGGTCTACTGGCCAAGCCCACCCACGGTAACATCATTCGCTTTGCCCCGCCCCTTGTCATGACCGAGGAGCAACTGGAAGAATGCTGCGATATTATTGCTAGGGTGGTGGCCAAGTTTGCGGAATAAGTCTGAATAAATAGGCGAACCGCTCTTAATTTGCTGCGGCGGTACCGTTTTTCCGTTTTGATGATTATCAAGAGCGGAAAAAATATATTTAAATCTTTACCAACTCAATTGCCATGCTAAAAAGATGCTTACCCTTGCTGGTAGCGCTATGGGTCGGAAGCTGGCTGAACGCACAAGAGACCACCGTCTACACCGAAGCCTACGCCGCCTTCAAGCGCGCCGAAGTGTTTTTTGCCGATGGACTATTTGCCAAAGCACAAACCGAATACCGTAAAACGCTCGACCTGCTCCATCCCGCTAATCACGTAGAACAGCGCATACTCAACACCCAGGCGGAACTGGGTTACGCGCAGTCTGCCGTACGGCTAGAGCAGCCCGACGCGGAGAAGTTGATCCTCGACTTCATCCGTAATAACGCTCCCGACCCGATTGCTAACGAGGCGCTGATTGAGCTGGCCAACTACTATTTTGATACCCGTGACTACGATAAGGCCGCCCAGTACCTAGCGCGCGTCCCCGTTAATGGCCTTTCCAAAGAGGATCGTTCTTCGGTACAGTTTCGCCTGGGGTACGCACAGTTTGTGAAGAAAGATTTTACGCGGGCAAAAGCTAACTTTCAGGCCATCAAGGACTTAGAGACGCAGTATTTTTACGCGGCGAACTACTACCTGGGCTTGTGTCATTTTTACGAAGGTAACTATGACTTGGCCGTACGCCAATTTCGCCTGGTGGAACGCTCCAATAAGTACGATGACTACATTCCGTACTACACCACACAAATTTACTTTGCTCAGCGACGGTTTGATGAGCTGATCGCTTATGCCGAGCCGCGGCTGAACGATCCTAAGCTCAAAAATC
>JBCDIR010000327.1:0-4539 GCA_038748735.1 Bacteroidota bacterium
CATGGCATCTTTTCCTACCAATTTTCTTGTTGGAAAACCATGCTCTTTAAATATCTCTTTTAACCTATTTCGATTTTTGTCGTCAACAACTACTCCTCCGTTTTGGGTGATCTCTGTGGAATCAATATCGTATTTTAAAACAATTTCACGCATTAGATTTCCTCTTGCTGCTTGGTCATCAACATACATTCGAATCAACTCAATTTGCAAGTCCTGATTTTCGACTTCTTCCATTGAATACTCTTTACAGGTCTCGTATTTAGACAGAAATTCTTTCTGGCAAATTTCTTGCAACATCTCACTATCCTGAGAATTTATAATTTCCATTATCTCATCTGACTTTCCGAGTTCATTTTTTACTTTAAGTCCCGTTATAAGATATTTTCTGCCAATCGTTTCCGTTCTTCTTCTTAGGGTGTCAAACTGCAAATTTGCGACCAAATAATTTTCATTTATTGAGCTTGCTATCAACCGCCAACCAAGTTTCCATATTTCTTCATCCGTCAATTGTTTATTTTCTCCTTGAATACAAGAGATAATTAAAATGGATATGGCTGCAATCAATATCAGCGTTTGTTTTTTCATTCTTGTTTCTTTGTAGGTTAAAAATTGCAAATCTAAACTGCTCGTCAGGGTCTGCGACCCGCCACGAATCGTCTGCAAGTATCACGACTTGCGTGTACACAAAATAGCTATCCAATCTTTGTGATCTCTGCGAGCCGCTCCGCGCCCTCTGTGAAAACCCCGCTAGAGCAGCCACCAGCACAGCCAATTACACTTGGTTAGCACGAAGATCGCTGAGGGGCTCACCGAGCGCGCGGAGAAAAGCAAACAATGTACAACCCTCCGTGTTCTCCGTGAGCCGCTCCGCGTCCTCTGCGCAAACCACGAATTACACTTGGTTAGCACGGAGATCGCTGAGGGGCTCACCGAGCGCGCGGAGAAAAGCACATAAATTATACCCCTCCGTGTTCTCCGTGAGCCGCTCCGTGCCCTCTGCGTAAACCACGAATTACCCTTAGTTAGCACGGAGATCGCTGAGGGGCTCACCGAGTGCGCAGAGAGGTGTGGAAACGTTAAGCTGCCACCCCTCCCAACTGCCGCCGCAGATACGCAAAACACTCCTGTACGTTGGCGTAGAGGTGTTCTTCACCGACTAATTTAGGAATGATGTCCACCGCTTTGAGCATATCGCAAGGTTGTTCCTGCAAGCCCACCAGGAGTACTTCTACCCCCCGTTTTTCGAGGTCGAGGATGATGTCTTCTAGGGCGTAGAGGCCCGATTGGTCGATGTACGGCACGCGGTCCATGCGGATGATGAGGGCTTTGATGTCGTTGGGGAGTGACTGTACGCTGTCTTTAAAATAAGAGGTAAAACCAAAGAACAGTGGTCCGTAGAGGTGCTTGATGATGACCTTGTCTTTGTACTTTTCGTAAAATTCGATTTCGTCCTGCCAGGGTTTGGCATCGTCGAGATCCGCTACAGCACCGACTTCGAGTCCGCGTTCGCTGAGGTCGCCCGCTTTCTTCATGAAGAGCAAACAGGCCAGTGCCACCCCGATACCTACCGCCTGGATGAGGCTACCAAAAGTAGTAATCAGTAAAACGATGATCAGCACCGCCGCGTCCGATTTGGGGACTTTGGTAAGGTGCTTGAAGCCTTTGAAATCAATGATTTTGAAACCGATCGGAATCAGCAGACCCGCCAGTACGCAAAGGGGAATATGCGCCGCGAGGGTACCCAAGCCCAGTAAAACGGCCAGCAAAAACGTACCGTGCAAAGCCCCCGACAGGCGTGTCGTACCACCCGCGTTGATGTTGACTACCGTCCCTTTGGTGGCCCCCGCGCCGGGGATGCCACCGATGACGGCCGCCAGCATATTGCCAATTCCTTGACCAATTAATTCGCGGTTACTGTTGTGCTTGGTTTTGGTCATATTATCCGCGATGACGGAAGTCAACAGCGAATCGATACTGCCCAACACGGCTAAGACCAGACCGTATTCGATGATCAAACCGTAGGCCGCTGCATCAACGGTCAGTATTTTCCCGATTTTGATGGCGGGTAAACCGGAGGGAATTTCGCCAATGACGGGTACGTCCAGCTCCATAAAGTAAGCAATCAACGAAGCCGTTACCAAAGCGACCAACGCACTCGGGATGGCCGTGGTAATCTTGGGAAACAGAAAGTAAACGGCGACCGTAATACCGCCCAGCAGTAGGGCCATAAAGTTCATATCCGAAAACAAGCGGGGTAAATCCTGAATGACCGCTACCGTTGATTTGGCCGAATCCAAGCCCGCGAAAGGGAACAACTGGAGGATCACAATGATGAGACCGACGCCGCTCATAAAACCCGAGATCACGGGGTAGGGGAAGTACTTGACGTAACTGGCGATATTCAAAAAACCAAAAACAACTTGGAACAAGCCACCGAGTAGAAACGCTAGCAGGATGATCCCCATTGCGCTGTCCAGACTGCCCGTCATTTCAATAGCGGCAGCTACCAAGGCGGCCGAAACTACCGTCATCGGCCCGGTAGGTCCGCTGGCTTGGGTCTCCGTTCCGCCGAAGAGCGCCGCAAAGATACCCACGGCAATAGCACCGTAGAGGCCCGCCGTTGCCCCCAGACCCGACTGTACGCCGAACGCCAGCGCTAGCGGCAACGCCACTACGCCCGCTACGAGGCCGCCCATTACGTCGCCTTTGAGGTTTTTGGTGTCGTAAGAAATCATAAGGTAAAAGTTGGTTGGTAACTGTGACGGTAACAGTTCAACGCGCGAGTGGTTTGCTCAGCGTGGATATTTTGGGTGCCAGATGCGTCACTGACTCAGGGTTTTTGCGCGTAAGCAGCGGGACAGCCGCAGACCGTTGTAAAAAGAAACATCCCGAATTTTGATCGCACCAAAATCCGGGATGGGTCGTATTACGTCATTCGCTCTTTTAGAGACGCACTACCCGCTCCTGACCAAAAGCCTGGCCATTTTGCCAAAGCAGTAGGTACTGACCCGCCGCCAAGCGACTAAGGTCGAGGCTGGTGTTGGTCGTCTTTTCGTCGACGAGTTGGCTCAGCAACAAGCGACCTTTCAAATCGTACAATTCCAACGTCCACTCTTGATTAGATTCCGGCAGTTCTACCTGCAAACGTGCGGCGGTGGGGTTAGGGAAGAGGGCCACTGCCTGTCCAGCATCCGTACCGAAGCGGACGGCTACGGGACCGAAGTACTCATTGGTACCGTCGAAGTCGAACTGCTGGAGGCGGTAGTAGTTCATGCCCGTAGCGGGCTTGGCGTGGGTGTAGGTATAGTCCACCGCTTCGTTGCTGTCACCCTTACCTTCCACGCGGCCGATGGTCTCGAATTGACGGCCATCCGTACTGTGCTGGAGGAGGAAGTGGGAGTTGTTTTGTTCGGTGGCGGTTTGCCAATTCAAAACCGTGGATTGGTTGGTGGCTTTGGCGGTCAAGCTGGTTAGGTTGACGGGGAGGGGAATGATGCTAGAAATATCGGTTATTGCCCAGCGTGTTTCTGTATCACCATCCACAATTAGTATCCTAAAGTTGTAAGTGTTTCCATTCGTTAAACCAGTTACAGTCACATTAGTTCCCTGCCCATTATAAAGAATGAAATCCATACTTGAACCAAGTCCCAGTTCTGTAGCTACATCTCCAGCACTCGGGTAATTACTATCGGCACCAGTAAAATTAGAACCGCTCGCTAAACCATCAAGTACAGTATTATCAAGATCGGTAAATGTATTATTTTCACTACCGATTACGATGACATTTTTGAAACAATTGTTTGTCGGTAAATTCCAGGATAATTCCACTTGGCCACTACCGGCTATTGCCATAGTGTTTGATACTGCGGTAGGGGCTGCCAAAGTAGTGAAGCTTCCAATGTTGGTGGTGTTGCTGGTATTAAAAAGTGGAGCATCAATGTCAGCTTCACTACTACTCAAAATGAAATAATGATAGGTGGTATTAGGGCTTAAGTTGGATATATCTACACTAGTACCATCTCCAATGTATACAGAGGTAGCAGCAGCATCATTTTCGTAGGCGTCGCCGATACTATAATAGGCAGTAGAAGATGTAGGAGTGCCTATAGTGACAGCAGTATTAGGCTTAATAAATGCAATCAAATTATCATCCGTATTGTCATGGTCGACGGGTAAGTCCCAACTTAGGGTAGCTTCGTTTACACACGATGTAGCCATCACGTTGGTAACTTGGTTGGGGGGAGTGCAATTGCCTAGTATTGAACCATTTAGAATTACGTCGTCTACTCTAAAAGTTCCTTGGCCTGATGGAGTTCCATTTCCGTCTGCTTGTGTATCGCCGAATACATAGAAGCGAAAGGTTACTGTTTCGTTGGCGTTTAGCGCAATATTCGTAAAATTAAAAGTTTCATCACTATCTGATGTAGATACTGAGTAGAGTGAAAAATCACTCACCGTGGCAAAATTATCAATACTGACAGCTACGCGTAGTTCATCGGCAACTGACCCACTACCTCTTTGGGTAAAGTCTATATTTTC
>JBCDIR010000328.1:0-4531 GCA_038748735.1 Bacteroidota bacterium
TCCTCGTCAATCTTGGATTTACAAAACCAAAAAGGGTCCCAACTGGTATCCCAGTTATTGCCGTCTTCACTAATGAACTCGTCGCCGCGCACGCCACTGGCCGAGGCCGTGAACGAAAACCCCGTTCGTTCGTCGTTGAAACTATCGAAGTTGATTTCCACCCAGTCCCCGGGAAATTCGTCCCGACGGCCCATCCGTGCTTCGATCTTATCCGCTTCGGTATCGTAGGCCCGCCAAGCAATGTAGAGGTAGCGACTGTCGTAAAGAATTTTGAAAGCCGTCTCCTGCGTAACGGGTTCAACGTCACTGGGTTGGCGCTGGTAGAAATCACTTCCCCAGTCTACTTGCTCCCAGGCGGGGTCATCCAGCACGCCATCAATGGTGGGCGGCTCTCCCTCAATTCTTTGGGTAACGTATTCGGGGCGGGGGGCTACTGGTTCCTGTGCTAACAAGGTGAAAACACAAAAAAAGCTCAGTAGGCAGAGTGGAAATTTCATCAGTTCGGTGATTTCAATACTAATCGATCAAATTGAAAGACAAAGGTAAAATACCGAGGTTGCATAGCGGTATAAGATAGACCAGTTGGTCAAGAAATGAAGCGAGTGAGTCTTACGGTTCTACTTTTTGATAAAAATAAAAAAGGCCGACTCCCCAACGGAAATCGGCCCAGTTTTTTAACAGCGCAAGTTGGTACTTACCCAGAACACATCAAGCAATCCGGATCGTCCAGGTTGCAGGCTTGTCCTTCGTCGCTGGCGGTGGCTTCGTTGACCCCACCAACGGCGGCGGTAGCGGCTACGGCACTGGCTTTTACGGCGGCCTGCGCTTCGGCTTTCACCGTAAACTTGATCGGGTTTACCGCTGCCTTCGAGCGCAGGTAGTACATGCCCGTCTTAAGGCCTTGCTCCCAGGCGTAAAAGTGCATAGAGGAGAGCTTACCGAAGCTTGGATTTTGGACAAACAGGTTCATACTCTGACTCTGACAGATGTACGCCCCACGGTCCGCCGCCATGTCGATGATGACGCGCTGGCTGATCTCCCAAACAGTCTTGTAGAGGTCTTTCAGCTCTTGGGGGATTTCGTCAAACTGCTGAATGGAGCCATTGGCGGCCATCAGGCGGTGCTTCATATCGTCATTCCAGAGGCCTAGACGGTTGAGGTCGCGCAGCAGGTGCTTGTTCACCACCACAAACTCGCCCGAAAGCGTCCGGCGGGTGTAGATGTTAGCCGTATACGGCTCAAAACATTCATTATTACCCAAAATCTGCGAAGTGGAAGCGGTTGGCATGGGCGCTACGAGTAGGCTGTTACGCAAGCCATTCGCCTTAATATCGGCCTTCAAACCAGCCCAGTCCCAGCGGTCGCTTGGCGTGACACCCCACATATCGTACTGAAGTATACCTTCACTGGCGGGCGACCCCTCGTAGCTTTGGTAAGCACCTTCGGTTTTCGCTAGGGCGCAACTTTCGGTCAGCGCCGCAAAGTAGATCGTTTCAAAAATATCCTTATTCAACTGACGCGCTTCCGGGCTGTCGAACGGGTGCCGCATCAGGATGAAAGCGTCGGCTAGTCCTTGTACCCCCAGACCAATCGGGCGGTGGCGCATATTACTGTTGCGTGCCTCCGGGATGGGGTAGTAGTTGACGTCGATAACCTTGTTGAGGTTACGGGTCACGATGCGGGTCACGTCGTACAGGCGTTGGAAATCGTATTCGCCGTCCTTGACGTACTTGCCGAGGGCTAGACTGGCCAGGTTACAAACCGCTACCTCGTCCGGCGAAGTGTACTCCATGATCTCCGTACAGAGATTCGAGCTGCGGATAGTCCCCAGGTTTTGTTGGTTACTCTTGCGGTTGGCAGCGTCCTTGTACAAGATATAAGGTGTACCGGTCTCAATTTGGCTTTCCAAAATAGCAAACCACAGGTCCTGGGCTTTGACCACCTTGCGGGCGCGGCCTTCTTGCTCGTACTGGTGGTACAAGGCTTCAAACTCGCCACTGTGTACTTCGTGCAAGCCTGGTGCTTCGTTCGGACAGAAGAGCGACCATTCCCCGTTTTCCTTCACGCGACGCATGAACAGATCCGGTATCCACATGGCGTAGAACAAATCGCGGGCGCGCATTTCCTCCTTACCGTGGTTCTTTTTCAGTTCCAAAAAGTCGTGAATGTCGGCGTGCCAGGGTTCCAAATAGATAGCGAAAGCACCCTTGCGCTTGCCGCCGCCCTGGTCTACGTAGCGGGCCGTGTCATTGTACACCTTCAGCATGGGAACGATACCGTTGCTGGTGCCGCCCGTCCCTTTGATGTAGCTGCCCTTGGCGCGTACGTTGTGAATGCTCAGTCCGATACCGCCCGCTGATTGCGAAATCTTCGCGCAGCGGTCCAGCGTCTCGAAGATGCCGGGAATGCTGTCTTCGGTCATCGACAACAGGAAGCAACTAGAGAGCTGCGGACGCGGCGTACCCGCATTGAAGAGGGTAGGGGTGGCGTGAATAAACCACTTCTGCGACATGAGATTGTAGGTCTCAATAACTTTTTCCAGGTCTTCACCGTGGATACCGACCGCCACGCGCATGAGCATGTGCTGCGGGCGCTCAATCACGTTGCCGTCCGTACGCATGAGGTAGGACCGCTCCAGGGTTTTAAACCCGAAGTAATCGAACTCGTAGTCCCGGTCGTAGATGATGGCACTGTCCAGCTTGGCCCGGTGCTTCCAAATGATTTTGTACGCCTCCTCACTAATGAGTCCGGCGGATTCACCCGTCTTCGGGTCAATGTACTGAAATAGTTTCTTCATCGTCCGGCTGAACGACTTGTCCGTGTTTTTGTGCAGATTAGAAATGGCAATCCGTGCCGCCAGGATGGCATAATCCGGGTGGTCCGTGGCCATACTCGCAGCCGTTTCGGCGGCCAAGTTGTCCAGTTCCGTGGTCGTTACGCCGTCGTAAAGCCCCTGGATAACTTTTTTAGCAATTTCAATGTGATCGACCTGAGCGGCTAGGCTATAATTGAGTTTCTTAATTCTGGCGGTAATCTTGTCGAAGCTAACGGCCTCGCGTTTACCACCACGCTTGATGACTTCCATGGTTGATATAGGTTATATATGTATTCTTTAAATTTTGGTAGTACGGTGGTACGGTTTACGGTGGTACGGTAGTCGGTAGTGCGGTTGACGGTTCGAAGCTTACTCCTGTTGGATAGACCATCGAGGTCTGCAATACGTAACGGTTTCCTTCTACCTTCTACCGCAGTTCCGATTCATCGGAACGTACCCTGCTACCGACTTTTGTCGGATAGACCATTGGAGTATGTAATACGTGACGGCGTCCTTCTACCTTCTACCGTAGTTCCGATTCATCGGAACGTATCCTGCTACCCTAAAAATCCTCGTCCAACGAAAACACCTGACTTTCCCGATCCGCCATTACGCCCGACTTCTGGTAGTCGCCCACGCGCTTCTCGAAGAAATTGGTCTTTCCTTCCAAGGAGATGAGGTCCATCCAGGGGAACGGATTTTCGGCGTTGAAGAGCTTATCGTGTTTCAGGGCTACGAGCAAGCGGTCGGCCACAAACTCGATGTACTGACACATCAATTCGGCATTCATACCGATGAGTCCTACGGGAAGGGCGTCAGTTACGAACTCCTTCTCAATCTCCACCGCATCGGCGATAATGCCGCGGACCGTTTCCTTAGGTAACTTGTGGAAGATATGGTCGTTATAGAGCAAGCAAGCAAAGTCGCAGTGCATACCTTCGTCACGGCTGATGAGCTCGTTGGAGAAACTCAGACCGGGCATCAAGCCCCGCTTCTTCAGCCAGAAGATGGAACAGAAGGAACCGGAGAAGAAAATACCTTCCACCGCAGCAAAGGCAATGATCCGCTCGGCAAAAGAGCCGTTGTCGATCCAGCGCATGGCCCAGTCCGCCTTTTTCTTAACGCAATCCATCGTTTCGATGGCGTTGAAGAGATAGTCTTTTTCTTTGGTGTCCTTAATGTAGGTATCAATAAGGAGTGAATAAGTTTCCGAATGGATGTTCTCCATCATGATTTGGAAACCGTAGAAAAATTTGGCCTCGGTATACTGTACTTCGGCGACGAAGTTTTCGGCTAAGTTTTCGTTCACGATGCCGTCGGAGGCGGCGAAAAAGGCCAGCACGTGCTTCACGAAGTGGCGCTCATCGTCATTGAGTTTATCGGCCCAGTCGGTAAGGTCCTGGCTGAGGTCAATTTCTTCCGCCGTCCAGAAACAGGCTTCCGACTTTTTATATTCCGCCCAGATGTCATTATGTTGGATAGGGAATAATACGAAACGGTTAGGGTTGTCTACCAATATCGGCTCTACTTTTGCGTTCATCTCGAATGCTTTGGTTTTTGTTAAAAACGTATGTATGAATAAAACACGTTTACAGACGTGTCTTTAGTTGTGTATTTAGCGAACAATAGCCGTCCGGTTCAATGACCAGATAGCCTGCTGTTCGTAGTTATAGTTGTATTGGTGGCCAGAAAAGCACTGCTTTATTACAGACACCA
>JBCDIR010000329.1:0-4528 GCA_038748735.1 Bacteroidota bacterium
CGAATTTTATTCTGAATAAGGCAAAAAACGTAGGCGATGCCTAAGCATCAGCGAGGCTTTTTAACGAAATGCAGGATAAAATTTCGCCACTTGCAGCCATTTGAGGGCTTGTAGAACAAGTCTTTTGTCTACTTGAAACGCTATTTCGTCCAAAAAGGCGTTTCCTTTTACGATTGACGCAACCAGATATTATAAGGTCGTGTTCTCTAAGCATTGTTTACTGAAGAACTTGGCTCACGCATAGTGACCAGGTCAATTATAAAATACATGGAGACCATTCTGGCCATCAATCAACTGAGCAAAACCTACCGCAGCGGCGAACGCGCCCTGACCGTCCTAGACGACGTTTCTTTTCGTATCCAAAGCGGCGAAAGCCTGTCCATTATCGGTCCTTCCGGCAGTGGCAAGACGACCTTACTCGGTCTCTGCGCGGGTCTCGACCGCCCCGGAGAGGGCGAGGTGGTCCTCTGCGATGCCCGCCTCAATGACCTAGACGAAGACGCGCGGGCCGCCGTACGGAATCAGCACGTCGGGTTCATTTTTCAAAATTTTCAGCTCATCCCCACACTGACGGCCCTCGAAAACGTGATGATTCCTGCGGAACTACGGGGGCAAGCGGGTGCTAAGACAAAGGCCAAAGAATTACTCACCAAAGTGGGACTCGGCGATCGCCTCGACCACTATCCTTCTCAGCTGTCGGGTGGAGAACAACAACGCGTAGCCCTAGCGCGCGCTTTTTGCAATGCCCCCAAAATTCTCTTCGCGGACGAACCCACCGGCAACCTCGACGATGCCACCGGACAAATCGTAGAAGAACTACTCTTTTCCCTCAATCAGGAAATGGGAACGACTCTCGTCATTGTCACGCACGACCCTGAATTAGCCGCCAAAACTCAGCGAGTCATTCAACTCAAAGGTGGCCGCGTCGTAGCCGATTCCCTCAATTAAGCGCTTTTCTTTCCATGATAGATTGGTCCTTTATTCGTCGCCTAGCTTGGCGCGACTCCCGAAAAAATCGCGGGCGACTGTTGTTATTCATGTCGTCTATCGTACTTGGTATTGCGGCTTTGGTCGCCATCAACTCTTTTAATTATAACCTGCAGCGTGACATTGACGAGCAGGCGGCTTCCCTTCTCGGGGCCGACTTAGTCGTTAGTGGCAATCGCCCCTTGCAGGAAGAGCAGGAGCAACTTTTGGCGGCGCTTCCGGCGGAAGCCGCTTCCAAAAAAGAGCTGTTTTCTATGGCCTACTTTCCCCGGGTAGACCACAGTCAGTTTGTTCGTATGCAGGGCTTGGAGGGTAACTTTCCGTTCTACGGTCAACTCAAAACCGCCCCCGAAAATGCCCGTACGCGCCTCACCGAACCCCTTACCGCCTTGGTCGATCAGGGGCTGTTGCGGCAGCTCGAATTGGGCGTGGGGGACAGCATCCGCTTGGGCACCGAAACCTTCCTCATCATTGGAGAACTCCTCAACGATTTTGCTAGTGCCAACGTAGCGGCGGGCTTCGCCCCTTCGGTCTACGTGGCGCAATCTACGCTGTCAACAACTGGGTTGATCCAGCCGGGTAGCTTGGTGAATTACAACTATTACTACAAACTTCCCCCCACTTTCCCCATTGCCGATTGGGTCGAAGAACAACGGGAGAACTTCAGCAACGAAAGCCTACGCTTACAAACGATTCAAGGCCAAAAGGAGCAACTCAGCGAGGCTTTTTCGGGGCTAAATACTTTCCTGAATCTGGTGGCAATGGTTTCTTTGCTATTGGGTTGTATAGGGGTGGCTAGCAGTGTCTTAATCTACGTGAAGAGTAAAATTCCGTCCATCGCAGTGCTGCGGTGCTTGGGTATGAAAGGACGGGACATCTTCCTCGTTTACCTAACGCAAATTATTACGCTGGGCGGATTGAGCGTTCTTATTGGGGTCGTCTTGGGTACGGGCATACAGTTGGTGCTACCGCTGCTATTTAAAGATTTTCTCCCACTGGAAGTCACTACGGAACTGGCCTGGAACGCCATGGCAGAAGGAACCGTTATTGGGCTGTTGGTAACCTTACTCTTTGCTTTGGTTCCCTTGTTGCCCATTCGCCGCATCAGTCCGTTGCGGATTTTGCGGGCGTCTTTCGACCAAGATACACGCGCGCGTGACTATGCGCAGTGGAGCGTCTACCTTGCCATCGGAGCACTCATCATCGGATTTCTGTGGTATTTGACGGGGAGCTTCGGTAGTGGTTTATCACTGTCAACAGGTCTACTGCTTGCTTTCTTGGCCTTGTTTGGGGTAGCCAAAGTAGTTACTTGGAGTGTGCGACGATTTTTTCCCCGGCAGTGGAGTTTTGTGTTCCGACAAGGACTCGCCAATTTGTACAGACCCAATAATCAAACGACCACCTTACTCGTTTCCATTGGTTTAGGAACGGCGATCCTGACGACACTTTTCATTGTGCAGGGTTTGTTATTGAGTAATGTAGGCCAAATGGATGCGGGTAATCAACCCAACGTCATCCTCTACGGGATTGAAAAAAGCCAAGTACCCGAACTCCGGCAGTTGACCCAGGAGTTTGACCTACCCATCGTACAGCAAGTCCCCATCGTGACTATGCGAATTACGGGCTGGCAAGGCCGCACCAAAGCCGAATGGCTGGCCGACAGCACCCGCCGCGCCGAACGCTGGGCCTTCAACCGCGAAATCCGTACGACCTTCCGCGACAGTCTCGACGGTTTTGAGGAAGTCATCCAGGGTACTTTTCCTAAACCGCGTGCTAGCCACGGCGATTCGATCTTCGTCAGTCTGGAAGAAGGCTTCGCTGAATCGCTGGACGTAGTCATCGGTGACCCCATCACGTTCAACGTGCAAGGTATGCCTCTGACCACCTACGTCGGCAGTATCCGCAAAGTAGACTGGACCCAAATGCGTACACGCTTCTTTATCCTGTTTCCGGAACAAGTACTCGAAAACGCACCCCAGTTCCAGGTCCTCGTCACCAAATCTCCCGATCCAGCGACTACGGCAGACTACCGCACTAGCGTAGTACGCGATTTTCCGAATGTCTCCGTAGTTGATCTCAGCAACATCCTGACCGCGCTGAGTGACATCCTAGCTAAAGTCTCTTACGTCATCCAATTCATGGCCGTATTCAGTATTTTGACGGGATTGATTGTACTCATCAGCTCATTATTCTTGTCCAAATTACAGCGGATCAAGGAAAGTGTTTTACTACGTACTATTGGCGCTAGTAGCAAGCAGTTATTGCAAATTACGGCTACCGAATATGCGCTACTCGGCGCACTCTCTGCCGCTACGGGGATTTTTATCGCCGTCCTAGCCAGTTGGGCCTTGACGACGCTAGAATTGGAATTAACGTATTACGTGCCGTGGTCGGCGCTCGCGCTCATATTTATACTCGTGGTGGGAATTATCGTAGCCATTGGCTTGCTGAATAGCCAGGAGGTGATTCGGAAGAGTCCGCTAGAGGTGTTAAGACGGGAGGTCTAGCGCTCTTTTTTATTGCTTTATTGAGAAAAAGACAGTAATATTGTACGTATAATTTACACGTAATGAACAGTAAACTTACGCTCTCCGTCAACCAAATGGTAATTGAAGAGGCAAAAAAGTATGCAAAATCAACCGGAAAAAGTCTGTCAAGCCTAGTAGAAGAATACTTAAAATCACTTGTAGAGCCAGAACCTGAAAACAGTGAAGAAGCTGCCATACAGCTGGTTGATGAACTACAAGGGGCGGTAAAACTACCGGACGACTTTAACTATGATAAGTATCTGGGTGACGCGCTATTAGAAAAATACTTACGTGAATGAGAAAATTGTTTTTAGACACTGATGTCATTCTTGATCTTCTTCTGGATAGACCTCCTTTTTCTGCCGACACTGCTAGATTATTCAAATACGCCATCACTAAAAAAGTCAATTTATTTACGTCTCCTGTGTGTATTGCTAATATTCATTATATCATTTCGAAAATCGAAAATAAGGGTAGAGCTGATGCAGAAATAAAAAGAGTTCTGAAGCAAGTCAGAATTAATGATATTGGTCAAACCGTCATCGACGATGCCGTAGCTTCCAATTTCAGTGACTTCGAAGATAGTATTCAGAATTTTTGTGCCATACGGGATAAGCATACTATTCTTATTACTAGAAATACTAGAGACTATCGTGAAAGTAGACTATCCATCCTTACTCCAGCAGAATACTTAGCGAGTATACAATCTTAACCAAAAAACTGTTTCACCTTAAACACATACCCTCTTGATCAAATCTGCCACGGTACGGGAAATACTAGACACAGCACGCATCGAAGACGTGGTCGGTAACTTTGTGAACCTGAAGAAGCGGGGCGTCAACCTCATTGGCCTGTGTCCATTTCACAATGAGAAAACCCCTTCTTTCAACGTCAATCCGGCGCGGAATATTTACAAATGCTTCGGTTGTGGCGCTGCGGGTGACCCCGCTAATTTCTTGATGGAGCACGAGCAGATGAGTTTTCCCGAAGCGCTGCGCTGGTTGGCCAACCGC
>JBCDIR010000330.1:0-4517 GCA_038748735.1 Bacteroidota bacterium
ACGGTTAAATTAGTGCTTCTTTAACGCTTGTTCACCTCTTTTTTTAATTCCTATAACAGCCCACTGATGCGGTCTTTGTCAATGGCCAAACGCCCCAAGTTGCCAAAGTAATGCACGGCGTGAATCAAGTTTTCGAAGCGGGGGTCCTGGGTGAGTCCCTTTTTCCAGCGGGCGTAAATCTGTTGTACGATGACCGCAATCTTAAACGCACCGTACACAAAGTAAAACTTCGGATCGGGTAGATCGTGGCCCGTAGTGTTACAGTAGCGTTCGACGACTTCTTGCCGATTGAGGTTGCCGGGTAGCCACGTCAAATTACTGGCGGCCAGGGGTATCTGTGCTGCCTCCTTTGCTTCACTCCAGTACGCCAGACTGGTGCCGAGGTCCATCCGTGTATCGCCGACGGTGGCCATTTCCCAGTCTAAAACAGCGAGAATGCGCACGGGTTCTTTTTCGTCTAAAACGAGATTGTCGTATTTATAATCATTGTGAATGAGTCCTGGATAGCCGTCCGGCAATTGATTGGCGCGCATCCAGGTGGCTAACTCGTCCAGCACTCGGATGTTGTCGGTTTGTGCTTTTTGGTAGCGTTTGATCCAACCGTCCACTTGGCGACCCACATAGCCTTCTGGTTTACCCAAAACGTCGAGGCCCGTGGTGTGAATGTTGATCTGGTGCAGGAGGGCTAGATTGTCGACGGCGGCCTCCGAAACTTTGCGAATGTAGTCCGGGCTGGTATCGAAGCCCTTGGGGGGCTTGCTGCGCAAAATAACGCCGCGTACGCGTTCCATCAGGTAAAATTGACCACCAATAATAGTCTCATCGGCACAAAAATGAATGGGAGGCGGAATTCGCCCGTAGATGCCTTTGAGTCGTTCGAGTACGCGGTACTCGCGCTGCATATCGTGGGCCGATTTGATGTTGGCACCGTGAGGAGGCTTGCGCAACACCATTTCCCCCAAGTTGGTACCGACGAGATAAGTTAGGTTTGAAAATCCGCCCGGAAATTGCTGAATACGCTCAATAGTCTTAAAACCGGCGACGTGTTCCCGCAGGTAATTGGCCAGCACAGCTTGGTTGAGTTCCTCCCCTTGTCGCACGTTGACGGGTTGATCAATCATAGGAATACAAGTCAATTGAATAGGGTGAGTAAAAACAAAAGCACGGTTACAATCAGACCAACCATAAAGATATTGTAAGAAACGGATAAAAAACGATACTTCTTGTCTAATACCCGACCGAGGTGGTAGAGGTCTTCCGTCATACTGCTGTAAAGTAGACTACCGTCGTGAAAGACCTTATCCATCGCTTGCTGAAATTCCGCCTCGCTGAGTTGGACGAAATTGCCAAAGAAGGCCAAACCTTTAGTCGCATTAGTATCCGTCGGAAGGTGCTTTGTTACCTTAGGACGGGCCGCCAAAACCGCACAGACCAGCGACGCTAGCCCGGTCACCAGAAACACGATGACGGGTACCAGTACCATGGGTTGTGTTTCCGCAATATTGCGGTAGGACAAAAACGTAATCAGTACGCTGATGAGTATCGAGTTGACACTTATCATGATGTTAGCCTTGTTGTCGGCAATGGCGCTGAGGTTGATGTGATTGCGGTAGATGGCCCGGAAGAAGGTCTGGGCCGCCCGCACCGGAGGGCCGCTTTCCAGTTGGCTGAAGGGCGTAGCGGCGGTGGCATCCACGGTCGGATTAGTTTGGTTGCGCAACCACTTGTCGATGCGCTTTTGTTCTTCCTGAATTTGCTGAGCTACGGTCAGTTGCCAGTGGCGCTGCCCGGCCGCCGTGGCGTAGCGGATACCGAGTAGGGTTTGGAGGCGCGACTGGGCGGCGGGTAAACGCTCCGTTGGTCCGTGCAGTAGGCTCCGTTCTAATTGATGCAGTTCGCCCCAGGTTTCGGTAGCTGTATTGCAAAATTGACTGACTAGCGCATCCCGTAAAAGCGCACTAGCGGGGTCCTGGTGTGCCGTATTCTCGACTGCTGCCAAGCACTCGTCTACGGTTATTGCCCAGTTGGTTGGTCCGTATTCCCCCAGGAAATCGCTGGCTACGCGTCGGCTAGCGTCGATTGCCCGAGCGTAATTGATCCTAAAACCCACCGGATAAAACAAGGCCGCTAGCTGGGCCGTTACCTGTACGTCGGGGTCCGCATCTTCTTCGGCGGCTAAGCGAGCTACCAGCGTGGCAAGGTGGTTTGCGAAAGCGGGCGTTTGCAGCACCAATCTACTATCCTGATGTCGGAGGCACAGGTACGCCACGTGGTCGCGGGCCGCCTGAAGGAGCGCCGAAGTAGAGATGTGTGTTGGTGTTTCCATATCCGAGTAAGTGCGTAAGATAGCGATTATTCTGAATTTGTCTAATGTGACAATTTTTGTCTACTCGCCTTCGTTTTGGAAAACAATGACGACGAAATAGGGAGCATTTATCGTACCTTTACCGTTGTACTTTTGCAACTATTCTTGACTTGCCTTTTAGAGTTGTTCAACATACTCTTACGTCCCTTCTCTTTTTTGTGGTGTGTAGCTTTGCTTACGTATAATCCATCAAAGTAAGCTACTCGTGTTTTTGAAAACGACAATTATGCTAGGAAGAAACTACTTCGGACTGCTTGGTCTTTTACTCTTATTGGCTGCCTGTAATGATTTGGCAGAATTAGATGACCTGGAGCAAGTCCCGCGTACTGCGGAATACGCATTACCCCTCTTCAATACCAGTTTTTCGATGAACGACGTACTGGAAGACTTTGAAGAAGACGCTACTCTCTCCGTCTTGCCGGACGGGCTGCTGCGGCTACAATACTCCGGTGACGTCCTGACGGAAAATGCCGACGACGTATTTGAGGCCGTCAACCAAACCCTGGAACAAACGGGGATTGTTCCCGTCACGACGGCCCGCCAGGCGCTACCCTTCACGATAGAGGATCAACTGTCCCTCGACCGGATGGACCTGAAAGCGGGAATGCTGGATTGGATCATCGTCAACTGCCACGAGAAGGCCATCACGGCGACCATCACTTTCCCAACGGTACAGCTGGACGGCGTGCCACTAGCAGTGACCTACGAGGTACCCGCTTACGATCCCAGTGATGAAGATTGTGTGCTTCGTAGCAGCTTGTTTTTGTTGCAAACCATTGACCTAAATGGCTACTCCATCACCCCCGACAATGACTCGATTTATGTAGACTATTACGCAGTCGATACGGATGGGGTAGAGGTGCCGCCGTCGGAAGGTACGGGGGTTCTAATTCAGGATTTGGCGTTCAGCTATGCCGAGGGCTACCTGGGGCAGATCGTCCACTCCGGTGATCCCGATACGGTGGTCATCGACTTTTTTGATAACTGGATACGGGGCGACGTGTTCTTCGAACAGCCCGTTATCACCTTTAATATGGATAATTCCTTCGGGATTCCGACCCGTGCGGTTTTTGAACGATTTAGTATCATTTCGTTGGACGGCAGTTCGCTACCGTTGGAGAGTACGCTCATTGACAATGGTGTCGACTTTCCGTTTCCGGCACTCGGCGAAGTGGGGGAGGTCAAGTCGGAACAGTATGTTTTTAACAAAGACAATTCCAACATCACTGAGGTGCTCGGTGCACGTCCGGTAGCTATCGACTACGACGTGAACGCGTCCACGAATCCGGATGCTAATGTGGATGTACGCGGTTTCGTGACGGATAGCTCTTTTTATAACGTCAGCGTGGATGTGGATTTGCCGCTCTACGGTTCGGCCATCAATTTTGGGGTACGCGATACTTTCGATCTGGAGTTGAGTGACCTGGAAAACGTGACCTCGGCGGAGTTTAAGCTCGTGACCGAAAACAGTATGCCCGTGGGGATTGGCTTGCAGGGCTACTTTTTAGATGCGCAGGGTGCCGTACTGGATTCACTCTTTATGGGTGGTACAAATCCGGTCATTCAAGGAGCCGGTGTGGACGCGGAGGGTTACCCCCAAGGTTCCCTAGAAACGGTTAACTTCATCGATTTTCCCGCCGAGCGCTACGCTAAAATCAAGAGCGCGAATCGCCTCGCTATCTTGGCTACTTTTAATACGAGTACCGACGGTGCGCAAACGGTCCGCATCATTTCTGACCAGGAAGTACAGGTTCGGTTGGGTGCTATTTTTGGGGTGAATAATTGATGAGATAAAACTACTATGACATTGAAAAATACATTCCTTTTATTACTGCTCACGCTGGGCTTGGGTCTTCACGCACAGAGTGACCTCAGTAGCTTGCAATTGCCCGATAGTTGGGCGGCTCTCAACGCTAATCCGGCGGTGCAGCCCAAGGGCTTGCTCATCGGTTTACCGGAGGTGTACAATAACTTCTGGACCTCGAACCTCACCATTAGTGACCTTGTCGTTACCGAAAACGGTACGGATCGCCTGGACGTACAAAACGCCATTGACAATATGGGGGCGACCAACGTACTGTCGCAGCAGCTAGACCTGAATACCGTAGGTGTTGGGTTTCAGCTTGGCCCCATCGGCTTGCACGTAGGGCAC
>JBCDIR010000331.1:0-4513 GCA_038748735.1 Bacteroidota bacterium
CCTCACCGATGGTGTGAAAGACGGTATTGGTCAAAATTGGCTCGTTGAAGTCGAAGAAAATATTGGCCGAATTTTCGATGACGGTACCGATGGGGTTGTCTACCCGTTGATCCAGCGTAAACTTTACGAAACCGTTAGACGCCTCCTGATTGACGTTGCTGTCGGGTAACATGATATTGTCAAAATAGAAGGTCAGCGCCCCGTTTGGTTCTACCCCCACGCGGTAGGGGTGACTGCTCACGCCCGGTACGATACTGCCCAGACGCAGGTGCGGGCTAACAGGGTCTTCGATGCGCACGTTGAAGGCGGTGTCCGTACCCGTATTTTGGAAACGAATCATGTACTCTACGGGGGTATTGGCTTCGATGTAGTGCTCGTCGCCGTAGCCACGGAGGAAGGCGCGCTTGTCGTTGGGGTCGTAGGCACCGATGTTTTGTTGGCAATCGGTGGCAATAATCGGGCTAGGATTACTCAGCAGGAATTGCGTAGGAATTCCCGGCATCAGGCCGCCACAACCTTCGACAAAGTCCGTTGCGATGCCGCCGTAGGGGAAGGTATCATCCTGGTCTACTTCCACACGCCAAGTGGCCCCGCTGGCAGGAAAGATGAGCTGTTCGCTGGCGTCTGGGCCGAGGTTTATGGGTGCTTCATTCGTGTACATGACCACATCTTCGACGATGCGCACTTGGCGCGGAGCGGTCATGGGGGTATTGCCTACGTTGGTGATGGTGAAGCGAACTTCCTCGTTGATGAGATCACACTCTCCGTGTACGCGTAACTCTGCATAATCCTGTTCGTCCGTACAGGCGAAGGGAGTTAAACGCGCTTCCACGCAGTGGGTTTGCCCCAATTCGGCCTCGCAACTGGCGTAGACTTCGCAGCGAATTTGACCATACTGGTAGGCATCCAGTACGCCGAGGTCAAATTCGTAGGTGCCGGGACTTATTTCTGTGTAAGGCCGATCTGCACTCACCAGTTCGAGAAAAGGATCGAAAGTAGCAGTAATGCGCATTTCTTCATCGACAAAATCGTCGGTGACAAAGTAGTTGATGCGGTAGTCATTACTGAAGCAGCGGCGGATGAAGGGGGTGGAAACGTCGATAAACGCTTCACAGTCAACAGAGGTGCCCTCCTGAATGAGTAAATAGGTTTCACAAAAATCGTAGTTACCTGCTTCGTCGAAGGCGTAGAGATAAACTACGGTCGTCGCATCGCTCGTTTCGTTAATTACAAGCGTTGTATCGTTTGGACTAGGGATAAAATCAGGATCGCTTACCACCTCACTAGCATAATAGATGGCATATTGAGTTACGATGGGTTGCCCCAAAAATATATCAGGGCCTTGTCCTGTGCAGTCGGAAATTGGTGATGAACCTGACGCAAGGCGACGGGCATGTAGAACTGCTTCGTGTGTACCGTCTGGTTGTGGGAGTAGCGTCACCGTCAGCCCATTGTTACAAATAGGAGCTGGCGCTTTACAATCCAAGACGGAAAATTCTATGATTTCTTCCGTTTGCTGTCCACAGCCGTCTTCCATCACTACGTGTAGCGCGTGAAAAAGATGGTCCTCCACAATAATCGGATAGACCCCACTGAAGGTGTACGTACCATCAGCATTCTGCACAATACTTGCGCTCACTTCTTCCTCAGCGAGAAACTCATTGGTATCTATCTGCCCGTCTGTATTGGTATCTTCGGCAAACAATTGCACCTCCGCACTGAGCAGACTAGCACCCAAATTACCTCCCACATCATCTAAACAGGTGGTCCCAAACGAGATAGACACTTCTTCTTGGCAATCTCCATCGTCATCACCGAATTGCCCGAATGTCAAGTTGGGGCAATTAAAAGTGGGTCCGCCCAATTCGGTAGCATTTATCGGTAATGCTGCTGTTGGCCTAACGACAACCACTTGTTGATAAAGGTAACGACCATAATTCGGTAAAGTAGGAGCGTCACAATCGGGCAAGCTCGAATCCCCTGCTCCTTCGTGATGGCGATCAACGCAGAGACCACTTAGAGAAGTGTAGGTTACTACGGGGCGTTCTGCCTCCTCTACCAAAAGATCAGGCCCATCATTCTCCGTTAGGCGGGGTAATTCGTAGCCCTCGTAGGTACCATCCCACATGCACCAATTGATTACGTCGTACGATAGCCCATAACGATAGCATTCCTCTCCGATAGTTGGCAAGGGTATGGGGTCACCAACGATAACGTTAAACACGTCGCATCCGGTCGTCTCAATAGCCACAGTAGGCAGTAGATCAGTGAGGCAATCCGTTGCTATATCCGCCGGAAAATCAATGACAAAATCATGTACCTCCGCAACGGTAATTTCCTGTCGGCACACATTGGTGGACCGATCCACCTCCTCAATATCAATCTGCCCATTGTTATTGGCATCGCCTTCGGGGCGGAGGTGCCAGGTCTCGAAATTGCGCCAAAGCATACCGTAGCCACACTCGTTGAGGTTGACTTCGGGGGCCAGTTCTACTACGCTATCGGCGGGGCAATCTGCCGTCCCCATTGCCGTGCCAAACAGGTCAGTAAGCGTAGCACTGGTCGCCATAAAGTTACTGTTGTACGCGTCGTTCACATCGCCGAGTGCTACCAGGGCGGCGGGGCGTTCTGTACAATCCAGGTTCACGGATATGGCGGGTACGCAGATGGGGTTGTTGCATTCCTGAGCGCTGAGCGTATGAGCTAAAATGAAGTATACCGAAAGCGCAAAAATTTGTAAGTTGTAATTCATCGTAACGTCCTTTTATGGGATTAAGATTAACACTACCCTAATTTTTTGAAAACATTACTAATTTAGTTCACGCGGCGGCGCAAAGCGCGCAGCGATTACGCGGCGTATACATTTCGTTGCGCAATCGCCGCGTACGTCGCGCCGCTGCGTGAGGCTAACATAAATTTTGAATTTTGGTAGGGTAGAGTTGATTAACACTTTACAAATATGCACTAAGCCTTCTCCTTTTCTAAAGACAATCATTCCATTTTGTAATCACAATTTACTACTTTTGATGATTAGAATACTGATCTTCAATTGTTTAAAAATAAAATTGTTGAAAACACTTCAGCAGACACGCCTATTTTCACTTTTGAAAAGCCTTGCTAAACGTCAAAAAACGGCTTTTAAAGACTTCCTAGCCGCCGATTACCATAATAAACGAGTAGAAGTTCGCCAGCTCTATACACTTGTCCTGGCGCACTGGCCAGCTTGCGAAACTTGGACGAAACAAGCCCTCTGGCAACGGCTGTTTCCTACTTTATCGTATGACGATCAGGCGCTGCGCCACCTACTGAGCTACACCTCACAGCACTTAGAGATTTTCCTCGCCATCGAAGCCTTACAGCGTGATCCGCTACGCCAAAAAATCAGCGTCCTGGGCCAAATACCATCTAATACCCCTATTCACCAAAAGCTCCTCCGCGAGGCGCACCGCATTCAGCAAAAACAAGCCCACCAAAACGCCGAATACTACCTCGCCGACGCCGAACTCCAGGCCGAAACCTACCGCGAATACTACCAACGTCGCCCCGAGCAACACGAAGATTTTGGCTCGCTAACGCGCAGTCTGGATACGGCTTTTTTGGCCACTAAGCTGCGTCAAATCATGTGGCTCCTCAATCACGAACGGCTCTATAAATGGGGCTACTTACCCAGCCGGGTCGATGAATTTATTTTGTCCTTAACGGAAACGGATCTGCCCGAAGTACCCGCCATCCGGCTGTACTACTACGGCATTCAGGTGTTGCAACAACCCGATAATGATACTACTTTCCAGCAGTTTAAGCAGCAGCTCGTCGTATCTAGTGATATGTTTCCACTGGAAGAAGCGCGTGACCTGTACTTACTCGCCATTAATTTCGGCATCCGTCAGGTCAACGACGGGCGGCGTACCTATTTTAAAGATGTGCTGGAACTGTATAAAGATGGCCTAGATCAGGCCTACCTATTGCAAAACGGTCGGTTGTCGCGCTTCACCTACCATAATATTGTCGCCATCGCCCTTCAGGTAGATGAACTCACTTGGGCTAAAGACTTCATTGATACCTACACCTCCCAACTCGAACCCGCTTTTCGGGAACGGATGTACAATTTTAACCGCGCCAAAATTGCCTACGCCGCCGGACAATACGACGAGGCGTTACCGCTACTCCAACGGGCGAATTATCACGATACGCTCCTCAATCTCGGTGCGCGTACACTCTTACTTAAAATCTACTACGAATTGGGCGAGTGGGACGTACTCATGAGTCACCTCGATGCGTTTCAGATGTATTTGCACCGTAAGCCGGATTTAACTTATCATCGCACCAACTACCGCAATCTGATTCGCTACACGCGTAAATTATTGCAGCTCACCAACAAACGTAGCGAAGCGGCCTCGGAGCTGCGCCGACAGCTTAGTAGCGAGACGATTTTGACGGAAAAGGATTGGCTGTTACAACAACTCACCCCCTAAAAAATCCCGGACTTCTGCAACAGCAAAAATCCGGGAAGCAC
>JBCDIR010000332.1:0-4511 GCA_038748735.1 Bacteroidota bacterium
GCAAAAAGCTGCTACAATCAGCGGTGAAGCAGTACGCAGTAGCGCAAGATATTCCCGTTTTGCAGCCCAAAAACTTGAAAGCACCGTCCTTTGTCACAGAACTACGTAGCTACCAAGCCGATCTACAAGTTGTTGTAGCTTTTCGGATGCTGCCGGAGGTGGTTTGGAATATGCCCCGCCTGGGGACGTTCAACCTGCACGGCTCGCTCTTGCCGAAGTACCGTGGTGCAGCCCCCATCAATTGGGCGGTCATCAATGGTGACACGGAAACGGGCGTAAGTTCGTTCTTCCTCCAGCACGAAATCGACACGGGTGATTTGCTCTTACAGGCCAAAATGCCCATCGGCTTCCACGATACAGCGGGCGACGTCCACGACCGCATGATGGAACTCGGTGCGGAAGTTGTGCTGAAAACCGTCCGGGGCATCGAAGCAGACAACCTGCGCCCCATCCCGCAGGATCACACTAAAGCTACTAAGGCTCCCAAACTCTTTGCGGACAATACCCACATCAATTTTGACCAAACGAGTGAGCAAGTTCACAACTTTATTCGCGGCCTCAGCCCCTTTCCGACGGCCTGGGCTAGACTCAACGGGGCCAAGTGGAAGCTGCTCAGCGGCACGCCCCAACAACTTACTCACGAGCTAGCGCCAGGCACCATCGTGATCCAAGCGCGGGAAAGTTTTAAAGTCGCCACGGCGGATGGTTTCTACTCGGTGAAGGTGCTGCAAATGCCTGGAAAGCGCCGCATGCCCGTTAAAGATTTCCTCAACGGTTGGCGGGAAACGGACGAGGTAATGCGTTTCGAGTAAAAAGGATTGGAGCTGTTTTGGTGTATTAATTTGGTTTTATTGACTTATTTGAAATAAAATTTTGTTAACAAAGTGTTTTTATGGGAAATATGCGAAAAAGTGGATAGTTTAGCTGGTAATTTGTAATATTTGCAGTGGAAATTTTTAACGCCCTTTCAGCTAACCAATAAAAGGCATTGATTACGTCCTTTTGTTTCAGCCTCTTTACCATCTTATCTAGCAAAAAAGTCTAATAAACTGGAGCTTATTTTCAAACAAGAAAAATTAGTATGAGAACAATTTTGTACGCAATGGCGCTGCTGTTGCTACCTGGCCTCTTAGTGGCCCAACGGAATATTTCCGGGGTAGTGACCGACGCCGACACGGGGGAAACCCTCATTGGTGCCAACATTTTAGTGGAAGGCACCACCACGGGTACCATCACCGATATTGATGGTAGTTACCAGCTCAGCGTTCCGGCTGATGCCAAAGCGCTGGTGTTTAGTTACACGGGCTACGCTAACCAAGTTATTGAGATTGGTGCGCAATCCGTCATCAATGTGCAAATGGCTTCCGGCGAACTACTGGACGAGGTCGTCGTCATCGGCTACGGTACCGTCAAGCGGGAAGACGCGACGGGTTCTGTTCAAACGGTCGACTCGGAATTGTTCAACAAAGGAGCCATCACTTCTACCCAGGAACTGATTGCGGGTAAAGTAGCGGGCGTGTCCATTACCCCCGCTGCGGACCCCGGTGGTGGCGCTACGATTCGGATTCGGGGGGGCGCTTCCTTAGCGGCCAGTAATGACCCATTAATTGTGATTGATGGAGTACCAATTGCTAACGACGTGGTTGCGGGTGCTCGGAACCCACTAAACTTGGTGAACCCAAACGATATTGAAAATGTCACGGTTCTCAAAGATGCTTCGGCGACGGCTATTTACGGTTCGCGTGCTTCCAACGGTGTTATCATCATTACGACCAAAAAGGGTAAATCGGGTGGTATCAAGCTGAGTTTAAATACCAATGTAGGTGTTAGTACTATTCAGGATACTTATGACGTATTCTCAGCGGATGAGTTTCGTGGCTTCGTGCAAGAAAACTTCCCCGCTAATGCAGATTTACTCGGCGATGCGAATACGGACTGGCAAGACCAAATTTATCAGACGGGTATTGCTCAGGAGTACAATCTAAGCGCTAGCGGAGGCATCAAAGACTTCTTGCCCTATCGCGTTTCTGTAGGATACAATAACCGGACGGGTATAATAAAGCGTGACCAGTTTGAGCGGTTAACCTATGGCGTGTCACTCACCCCTAGTTTTTTGGATAATCGCTTGCAGATCAATGCCAATTTTCGGGGAATGAATATTGACAACCAGTTTGCTAATCGCGGTGCTATTGGCGCAGCCATTAGCTTTGACCCTACGCAACCTATTTTTGATTCCGAAAGCCCTTACGGTGGTTATTTTACCTTTGTAAATAACGATGGGATTCCCAATAATCTGGCACCAGCTAACCCACTGGCACAAATCATGCTCAAAGATGATCAGTCAACGGTGAATCGCTTCATTGGTAACCTTTCGGCTGATTATCGCTTTGGGTTTTTACCGGAATTACGGGCGAATATTAACGTAGGATACGATCAAGCCAACGGTAGTGGCGGGGTATTAGAAACAGAGGAGTTTTCGGCAGTTTTCATCGAAGGGCCACGGGGTGGTACAATGAATACTTACGAGCAAACCATCACTAATGAGCTATTTGATTTCTACCTCAACTACGTCAAACAGTTTGATAAGATAAAGGTAGACCTCATGGCGGGCTACGGCTACCAGCACTTCAAATTTGAGAAGGACGAACTGAAAAGTGATCTCAACATGACGGAGGGCAACGTTGAGCGTATCATTGAAGCGGGTGAATACTACTTAATTTCTCTATTTTCTCGTTTGAATTTGAATATCGGTGACAGAATCTTGTTAACGGGTACCGTTCGCCGTGATGGTACCAGTCGCTTTAGTGAGAAAAATCGCTACGGTATTTTTCCTGCCGCAGCAGTAGGATACAAGTTTGTCAGTAACGATAATCCGCGAGGAATACTCAATAACTTTAAATTACGCGTGGGCTGGGGTATCACTGGACAGCAAGACTTGAATGATAATTATTACCCCTATCTTGCTACTTACACGATCAGTCAGGATGATGCACAAAATCAGTTTGGAAATGAATTCGTGAACACCCAGCGTCCCAACGGTTACAATGAAGACTTGAAGTGGGAAGAAACGACCACTTATAATGCGGCTATTGACTTTGGTTTGTTCAACGACCGCATCTCTGGTACTTTTGAACTGTACCAACGAGATACGGACGACTTATTAGCTGCCATTCGTCCGGCAGCTGGCACCAACCTGACCAATCGGTTGGATGCGAACTTTGCTTCCTTGACTAACCGTGGTATGGAAGTGACGCTAAACCTCACTCCCGTACAAACCAGTCGTACTAACTGGACCATCTCACTCAATGCTAATCGTAACATCAACGAAATCACGCAGCTATCCAATGATCCGTCCGGAGATACTTTTGTCGAGGATGGTGGCATCGCTGGTGGCGTAGGTAATACGGTACAGCGTAGTACCGTCGGTTTACCCGCTCGTACCTTCTTTCTGTACGAACAGGTGTACGATGAAAATGGACAGCCCATCAGTGGTCTTTACGTAGACCAAAACGCTGATGGCGTTATCACGCCAGACGGCGATTTGCGGGCAATCAACCAACCCGCACCAGAATGGTTTGCTGGAATTACTTCCAATCTCAGCATCGGTAAGTTCGACTTCTCGTTTGCGGGCCGTGCTAACCTAGGGAACTATGTTTACAATAATCCACGCGCACAATACACGGATTTAACGGGGACTATTGCTTCCACTGGCTTTGCTTCGAACCGCTTGCGGGCCATTAACCAAATCGGGTTAAATAACGCTCAGTTTTTCAGTGACGTTCACTTGGAAAACGGTTCCTTCTTCCGCTTGGATCACGCTACTATCGGGTATCGTTTTGACGAAGTATTCGGTGAGACGCGCGGGGGTAATTTACGACTCTACGCCACGGTCCAAAATCCGTTTATTATCACCGAATATAACGGTATTGACCCGGAAGTCTTTGGTGGCATTGACAATGATGTCTACCCGCGTTCTCGAACTTTCTTGTTTGGTGCGAACTTGAACTTTTAGTAAACTTTTAAACCACGACTAACATGCAATATCAAGCATATTTTAAATATCTCGCTGGTCTACTGCTTTTGGGCTTTAGTCTATCATCCTGCTTTGATGATTTAAACGTTGAGCCCATTGACCCTGACCTGGAGACGGCCAACGTAGTTTACGAAGACTCCGATTCTTACCGTCAGGTGCTAGCAAAGCTTTACGCGGGCCTATCGCTCAGCGGTCAAGAAGGTCCTTCCGGAAATCCAGATATTCAGGGTATTGACGAAGGCTTTTCCACTTATCTACGTCAATACTGGAAAGCCCAAGTACTAACGACTGACGAGGCCGTCATCGCCTGGAACGATGGAAATATTCACGACTACGAGGAAATGGATTGGGATGCGGCCAATGAGTTTGTCCGCGCCATGTACGACCGGATGTATTTCCAGATCGCTTTGTGTAATGAGTTTCTTCGGGAATCTACGGAAGAAAAACTCAATAGCCGGGGACAAGAGGACCTCAAAGC
>JBCDIR010000333.1:0-4487 GCA_038748735.1 Bacteroidota bacterium
ATGACGAAAACCAGGAGTACGTCATCCGCGAAGGCTGCCGTAGTATTGGTTCGGCCATTGACCAAGAGGTAAACTTACTGGCCAGTAATTTGGGTATCCTGAGTGTGATTCCCTACGAATTGCGGGGACCTAATTTTACGCTCGAACGGCTCGAAGAAGTCATCGATTACGAAATGTCCTACCAGGAGCGGGACATCATCATTTTGGTGTACGTCGGACACGGTTTTCGGGAACCCTACGCTGCGGACCCTTACCCCAATCTCTACTTCGGTAGTTACGAGCATTCGGTCAATTTCCGCGATATTGAGGAGCGGATACACGAAAAAAGCCCGAGTATTTTGATGAATATTGTAGTGGCTTGCAACGTAGAAATTACTGATCACAGCGTGCCGCCACCTTACGAGGGCGACAACACGCCTCCTTCCGTCGTTACCCTGAAGGGCAGTAAGCGTCTGCCGCAGGTATACGAAGGGCTTTTTGCCGAAGAACCGAATATGACTAAAGTGGTCAACCTCTTCAGTGCGGAACCTAATTATTACACTTTTATCGGTAGTGACGGGGGGATTTTCTTCAACGAAATCTTGTACACCTTTCGAGAAGTACTGGGGGGGAAACTGTACGGTAGTTGGCAAGAAGTATGCCAGACGATCCGCCAGCGGACGACCCTCCGTTCGGAGAACAAAGGCATGAAACAATTGCCGATGTGCTCCTACGTTTCTCGTTTCAACCCGGTAACGGTTCCGCTTCCACCCGAACGGCGTTGGCTACAGCCCAGCGCTTGCGAATTGGCCGCCAAGGACCTGCGCCGTACCCAACGCGAACAGCTCCGTGACCTGCGCCGCTTGCACCGCGACCGAATGCGCGAAGCCCGTAGAAACGGACAGCCCCGTGCCGAACGTAAACTATTGGCACAGCAACAGCGCGTCGAATACGAAAATCGTAAATTGCGACAAGTACAAGCCTACCAACGACAGCTATTGGCTTGCCGCTAATTATAGATTTAAATTACTTAGATACTTATGAGAACCAACGTGTTTTTCATCCTACTTTGCCTCCTGACCATGGGGTTGTTTGCGCAACCGGAGGTCATTGAAACGGTAGCCAATACGCCACCTGCTCAGCCACCCGCCGCGGTGAATGACGGGGTCAATCTTCCGCCCGTCAATCCGGAGTTGAGTCCGACAAAATCCTCACAGGAGGTGTGGTTATCCTACGGCGTCTTGATTTTTGGGATACTGATCGTTTTGGCTCAAACCTACATTATTAGTCGGCGCGACGAGCCGCCGAGTCAGTCCCTCAAATACCTGAGTATTTCGCTGATCATTGTGGGAGCACTCTTTTTGGTGACGGCGGGTTACGGCAATAGCCAGATTGCGCCCATCATTGGTTTGTTGGGTACCGTAGCCGGTTATTTACTAGGACGAACGCAGTCCTTACCGACACCGCCCGCGAAGTAGAATCGAAAGGAACAGACACTCCCTTTTCTTAAGAACCAGTTGTAAAAAAAACGTAAGCAAGGATGAGGTGGCGGACGTTGACCCTATTTCTTTTGGTGCTAGTGGCCCGTTCACTGGTGGCTCAGCAGTTGCCAGAACAGCCGCAGCGTTTGCATTACTTTCCCGACAGCGGGCGGGGCTACGGCGTATTGGACCCAGGACAGGAAATCTTGCAACGTAACCTCCTCATCAGTAACCAAGCGAGTGCTAACAACGTCTCCTTTTCTTTGAGTTTCAACAAAGAGGGCTGGAATCGCTTTGGTCTCGGTCCCCGCTTCTCTTCTATTTTTAATTTAGACGGACAGGAAGGTTGCTACATCCGTGTGCGTACCCGCTGGGGACAAGAAGCGCACCAAGTACGGGAGGTGGTGTATTTTCTCATTCGCGGTAAGTGTTATAGCGTTTATTGGAATACCCAATTATCCCGCTGGGATATTGTTGAAAACCCTTGCCGTTAGGTGTTTCAAGACCGTACTACTACCCGTTGTACCGAGTGGTCGCCGTTGGCGCTTATCAAGTGAATATTGTACACACCATCGGGCCACCGGCTAACGTCTAGGGTAAGCGTCTCCTTGGTGGTCGTCCAGCTAGTCGTGGGGCCCATTTGTTGGTTCTGGCTATTGTATACCGTTAGCTGTACCTCTTGTTCAGCGTCTCCTTGCCAGTGTATTTTTAGTTGATCCGTGGCAGGATTAGGGTAAGTCAACCAGTCTTGGCCGTCAAGTTTACGGGTGACTTGTTGAATCGGTGAGTAGCTATTGCTACCCGTCACGTCTTCTTGCCGGAGACGATAGTATAAGTTAGCTAGATGAGCTGGGTACTCTGTATCCTCGTAAACGTAGTGTTGTTCCGTCTGGCTATTGCCAGCTCCCGTCACCCAAGCAATTTCCTGAAAAAACCGCCCGTCGGTACTGCGTTCCACTGCAAAGCCCGCATTGTTCGTTTCCGTAGCCGTAGACCATACTAGTAAGTTATGCTTCGGTTTGGGTGCGGCGGTGAAATCCAGCCATTCGACGGGGAACAGTGCTGCTTCCGCACAAGTACCGAGATGTACGTTATCGACGTACCAGCCGTCCCAACCATCGCAGCCATCCGTGCCCAGTTCCCAGCGTATGCGAATGGCGTCTCCGGGGGTGACTCCGATGACGGATAAATTGATTTGCGTCGTTCCCCAGCTTCCCACTACCGAGCCACTGTTGGCACCAGAAAACGCCCGCTGACCCGCAAGCGGATTATCACTTTGAAAGGAAAAATTTAAGAGTGCATTATAGCCGTTACGAATGAAAGCGTGAATCGGTAAATTTTGCCAATGTCCGTCATTTTGCTGTACCCGTACTAAGCCACCATCGAAACCCCTTTCTAAGGAAAAATAATGGTCAAAGGTTAGGTAAATATTTCCGCTCAAGTCTTCCGAAATTGGAATTTGGGGGCTATCCAGGCGCAAGAGTCCGTTGTTGGGGTGGTCGTCGCAATCGCCCGCTACTGGGCTTACGCCGTACATGGCCCGCCCCGTACGCCCGTCGGGAAGGTCCGTCGTGGCTACCCAACTGCGCGCCACCCAGGATTCGGGTGATTCGATCACTTCGGAGGTCGTCCAGGTGTCGGTAGTCGATTCAAAATCTGCGGTATAAAACGGGGCGAAACCTAGGCCTT
The DNA here is from genome assembly GCA_038748735.1 of Bacteroidota bacterium. Taxonomy (GTDB): domain Bacteria; phylum Bacteroidota; class Bacteroidia; order Chitinophagales; family Saprospiraceae; genus Lewinella. The sequence goes on from JBCDIR010000333.1 coordinate 3,150, forward strand.
GGGTATTACACCAATCAGGGGTATCAGGCGACAATACCGCGCGGTAAGTTTCGCAAAAATCAGGTACGAGCCGAAGTTCCGTAGCCGCAATGACGCGTGCTACGGCTAAGCTGTCTACCGCGCCGATCCACTTACCGGACAACCCCGCCTGAGTAGGGTCCAAGGCTAGGATGGGGAGGTCTACGTTACGCAAATCTGTTACCGAAGCCAGTAAAGCATCCGCCAGTGCTCTGAAGTCGGAGGTACGGCTAAGGTAATAAGTATTGGCGTGCCAAAACAGGTGCGCAGCTTTGGTTAGGCCAATAGCTGGAATGTCTTGCTGGTTAAAAGATCCACCGTCTACCAAGAGAGCGAAAGCGTGGTTGATAACGCCAGAGTTTCGGTGTACGCCACCGTTGTCGCTACTCTCGCAGTGGTAGAATGGATCGCTAACTTTAGCGGGGTGACCGTTGCAGTTGGGGTCGAACATATCCCGCACGGCACCACCCAGTGCGGGCGCATCCTCGCCAATTTTCCAACGTTGGCTGTTGTCGCAATTCAAGCGTAGTCCTAAGTCGTCATCGCCATTTAGTTGGTCAATGAGTTCGCCCCAGATATCGGAATAGGCCTCGTTGATGGCTCCGGCTTGCCAGGCGTAGAGCAGATGACTCGTGTGTTCCGTGTAGGCATGTCCCCATTCGTGCGCCACTACGTCGTCAGTACTCATACCTGTACAGTAGCTCGTACAATGCCCATTCCACATCGCGTTGGGACACGCGTGCATGGTATGAGCTTGGTCCACAATCCGAAACGTAGCATCCGCATTGTCATAGGATAGGCGGTTAAATGTGAGTCGAAAAAAGTCGTAGACGTGTTCCGTAGAAACCAGTTGCTGCTGCTGCGATTGGTCTAACTCGCCGGGAAACTGACTTCCTTCGGTCCAGATCGGATTGTTGAGATGGTGTAAATGTTGTTCGCGGGTAAGCGCGTGGCAGTTTTCACTATAATGGGTTACAATCGTTCCAGATTGCGCATCAATGAAGAGCAGTTCACGGATGTGTTGCTGGTTATCCACTAGCAACTGGTAAGTAAGACGTGGTTCTGCCGCCTTTCCACTGGCCGCCTTAGGTTGAATGATAACCAAGCCGTCCGACTCGAAGTGAAAAGCCCCTAGTGGAGCAGTGGGATATTGTTTAGCCAACCATTGTTGGGCGCGTTGACGGGCCTGTTGCTCCGTCAACGTGGGCGTAGTATTCAGGTTAAGATCGGGGAGAACAACGGCAGACACCGACTGGAGGCGTTCGTCCGCGTCAAAATGCAGACTCAAATGACCGTCAAAGACGACGACTTGATCGTAAT
>JBCDIR010000334.1:0-4466 GCA_038748735.1 Bacteroidota bacterium
CAAAAATTTCAGCAGTGCTTGGTTAATTTATTTCTCCAGGATTACGATCGCGCCCTTGTGACCAGGAACCGCACCTTTTACGAGGATGAGGTTCTGCTCGGGAAAGATCTTGACTACTTTCAAGTTCTTGATCTTCACACGGCCACCGCCGTCACGACCGGCCATGCGCATGCCCTTGAACACCCGTGCGGGGTAAGAGGCGGCACCAATCGAACCCGGGGCCCGTTGGCGGTTGTGCTGACCGTGCGTAGCGTCGTTTACACCACGGAAGTTGTGGCGCTTTACTACCCCCTGAAAGCCTTTACCTTTGGAAACACCCACTGCGTTGATGACATCCCCTTCTTCGAAGATTTCGTCGACCGTAACGGTTTCGCCCGCTTTCTTTTCTAAAGTTGAATCACGGAACTCAACGAGGCGACGCTGCGGCGCAACACCAGCCTTATTGAAGTGGCCCTGCATGGGCTGAGAGGTATTTTTTTCTTTGGCTTCACCGTAGCCCAATTGGAGGGAGGTGTACCCGTCGGTTGCTTCGGTCTTGACCTGCGTAACTACACAAGGACCGGCTTCGACTACGGTACAGGCAATATTGCGACCTGTCTCGTCGAAAACACTGGTCATTCCGACCTTCTTGCCGATAATTCCGTTCATGTTACCGAATATTTAGCACGCTTTAGCAGCGGGGCTGCTAAGCGCATTTTTTTGATAATGGCGACCCTTCGTTGAGACAAGGTATACCTTGTCTTTACGGGGACGCTGTTTCCTAAAGTGAGACGGTTATTTACGTCAACTTTACTTGAATATCCACTCCACTGGGCAGTTCTAGCTTAGACAGGGCGTCTACCGTCTTTTGCGTAGGAGTATAAATTTCAATGAGGCGCTTGTGAGTGCGCAACTGGAACTGCTCACGGGATTTCTTGTTGACGTGCGGTGAACGGAGCACGGTAAAGATTTCCTTTTCTGTGGGCAGCGGAATCGGGCCAGTTACAATGGCCCCACTGTTTTTCACCGTCTTAACGATTTTCTCCGTTGATTTGTCAACAAGGTTGTGATCGTAAGAGCGGAGCTTGATCCGAATTTTCTGATTCATGCCAGCTTCTAATTGTCAAGTTATAAAAGGGAGGGAAGACCAGCTATTTGAGGACTTCCCTCCTCGTTATTGTTTGTTAAATCCGCATCTCACTTTAGAGATGCTAGTGAGGCCTGTGCCTCGGCTGCTACTCGGGACAGCACGAAAATTAAAGTGCTTTTGATTTTTATAATCGTCAACTAAGCGCTCCACTTTAAGCGTGCTGACTATTTAAAAATCTCAAAAAAAGCAGCTTTTATTTTCTGCGCAATAATAGGCTTACGCCGCGGTACCCGTAGCTTTTTCGATGATCTCCTTAGCAATACCGTTAGGTGCTGCTGCGTAGTGGGAGAATTCCATAGAAGAACTCGCACGTCCGGAAGTGATGGTCCGCAAGTCGGTGATGTAACCAAACATCTCAGACAGTGGCACATCAGCCGTGATGACAACCGCACCGCTACCGCGTGGCTCTTGGCCCTTGGGTAAACCGCGACGCTTGTTCAAATCACCGATCACGGAACCGACGTACTCTTCGGGAGTCGTTACTTCCAACTTCATCATTGGTTCCAGTAGGACGGGCTTCGTCTGCTTTGCGGCAGCTTTGAAACCTTCCTTGGCACACAATTCGAAGGCAATTGGCTTACTATCCACGGAGTGCATACTACCGTCGAATACGCGCACCTTCATGCTGTCGATATTGTAACCAGCGAGGATACCGTTCTTCATCATAGCACGGAAACCGTCCTTGATGGGCTTCTGGTAATTCTTGTCGATGGCACCACCAACAATACCCCACTCAAACTGTAGCTTCTCCTTACCGTTCTTGAAGTCTTCGCTTTCCAAGAATTCTTCGTCAGCGGGGCCAAGTTCGAACTCCATGTCGGCAAACAAACCAGAACCACCAGACTGCTTCTTGAGGCGCTCGCGGTGCTGCACCGTAGCTTGGAGTGCTTCCTTGTACGTTACTTGTGGCTCACCTACGTTACACTCTACTTTGAATTCGCGCTTGAGGCGATCAACGATGATCTCCAAGTGCAGTTCCCCCATACCGCTAATAACGGTCTGGTTAGTGTCCTCGTCGTAGCGAACTTTGAAAGTAGGATCTTCTTCCGCCAATTTGGCCAAAGCCATCCCCAACTTATCGAGGTCCTTCTGCGTCTTAGGCTCTACCGCCACACCGATTACCGGATCGGGGAAGACCATAGATTCGAGTACGATCGGGTTGTCGAGGTCACAAAGGGTGTCACCCGTGCGGATGTCCTTGAAACCAACCACGGCAGCGATGTCACCCGCTTCTACCTTCTCGATACTGTTCTGCTTGTTAGCGTGCATCTGGTAGATACGAGAAATACGCTCCTTCTTCTCCGAGCGGCTGTTGTAGATATAGCTACCCGCGTCCAACTGACCGGAATAAACCCGCATAAAGGCCAAACGACCTACGAAAGGATCCGTAGCAATTTTGAAGGCCAAAGCCGCAAAGGGGTCATCATTAGATGCCTTGCGAATTTCGGTCTCTTCCGTCTTCGGATTCACACCCTCTACGTCGTCCACATCAAGTGGAGAAGGTAGGTACGCACATACGGCGTCGAGTACGGCCTGTACACCTTTGTTCTTAAAGGCAGAACCACACATCATCGGTACGAAGGCCATGTCCATGACTGCGTCACGAACGGCGTTGCGCATTTCTGCTTCGGTGATGGAGTTTTCGTCCTCGAAGTACTTTTCCATCAACGACTCGTCGTATTCAGCTACTGCTTCCAACAACTTACCGCGCCATTCCTTGACGTCGTCCACCATATCGGCTGGCATCTCTACTTCTTCGTAGGTCATGCCGTAGTCGTCCTCGTTCCAGACGATGGCTTTGTTCAAAATCAGGTCTACCACGCCACGGAAACGCTCTTCCGCACCGATAGGCAACTGCAACGGCACTGCCTTGGAACCCAACTTCTCTTCTACGTCCTTCACCACTTGGATGAAGTTCGCACCCGTACGGTCCATCTTGTTTACAAAACCGATCCGCGGCACCTTGTAGTTATCCGCCAGACGCCAGTTGGTTTCTGACTGTGGTTGCACACCAGAAGATGCGCAGAACAAGAATACCAAACCGTCCAATACGCGTAGTGAGCGATTTACTTCTACGGTAAAGTCAACGTGTCCTGGAGTGTCGATGATGTTTACGGCGTACTCCTTAGCCTTCCATTTCCAGGAAGTCTTGGTAGCGGCAGAGGTGATGGTGATACCACGCTCCTGCTCTTGCTCCATCCAGTCCATAGTTGCTGCACCGTCGTGTACTTCGCCGATTTTGTGGCTGAGTCCGGTGTAGAATAGGACGCGCTCGGTGGTCGTTGTTTTACCAGCGTCAATGTGAGCGGCAATACCAATGTTTCTCGTGAAAGTGAGATCCTTTGCCATGATGGTTCCCTGTGCGGGCGTTATAGATTAATAAATTATTATTGACCTGGTCTCGGCTTAGCCGAGAGTCAGGATGGACGATTTTTTTCTGAGTTCCTTGTTTAGCTTGCATTATTCTGATTTACCAATCAGCCTAATGGCTTCACTAAAAAAGGAACAAACCTGCCTGACTGCGTCGGCAGGCAGGAAATCTTTGGTTCTCCACAGCTGATTCAAAAACCTAAACTTCTTTAGGTGACAGCTATGGAAATTACACGCGGAAGTGAGCGAAAGCACGGTTAGACTCCGCCATTTTGTGCGTGTCTTCCTTGCGCTTTACTGCGGCACCTTCGCCTTTACTAGCGGCTAGCAGCTCAGCAGCCATCTTTTCGGCCATGCCTTTGCCGGAACGGGCGCGGGCGAAGCGAATAATCCACTTCATACCGATAGACAACTTGCGCTTAGCGCGAATCTCCGTAGGAATCTGGAAGGTCGCACCACCGATACGGCGAGAGCGGACTTCCACTTGTGGCATGGCATTGTTCAATGCCTTCTTCCATACGGCGTGCTCGTCACCGTCAGAGCGTTCCTTGATGATGTCCATGGCATCGTAGAATACTTTGAAAGCAGCACTCTTCTTACCAGACAACATCATCATATTGACGAATTGAGTTACCATCGGATCACCGTAGCGGGGATCGGGCGCGATAACTCGTAATTTTGGTTTTCTTTTTCTCATCTTTAGATGAATTTAGAAGCTTATACGCTTCTTAGTTATTATTGGTTTCCGACCTTAATGACGCAAAAAATTACTTAACGATTTCTTGCAAGCCATTTAAAAACAAAATACACTTGAAATGAACCGTTTTACTTTGTTTTGTAAATGGCGAAATCGCAAGTTTAATTTTTCTGCGTTAATAGGAACGACCCATCCAGCGTAGCCGGAGGGGTATCGAAACATAATGTCTTATGACTTAGGACGCTTGGAACCGTACTTGGAACGGCTCTG
>JBCDIR010000335.1:0-4461 GCA_038748735.1 Bacteroidota bacterium
GGTCTCTGTACCACGTATCTCTCCTTGATCTATTGTACTGATTGGGAGTAGGGCAAGCCCAAGTGCTTGCCCCGACAGGCTTACCCTCAACAAAAGAGGCCTGCACAAGCTTGGCTTGGCAGACCTCCTCAATGGATAGGTACATGGTAGCATCTTGCCCTTTTACGGGGCATGGGTGAATGCTTACATTACCCTTACTCCCGCACAACGGGGATCACCTCCAGATCATGCACGGTCTGGACGTGGATCCAATAAATACCTGCGGGATATCCAACTAATGAAAGACGATTGTTCGTTCTTGCTTGCCCCTCCCGCAGCGTTTGCTGGTGGAGTAATTGTCCTGCTGTGTTGTACAGCAGGACTTGGGCGGTTTGGTCTTGGTCTAGTTTACCGTTTAAGTAGATAAAGTCATTCGTGGGATTAGGGTAAACCTGCCAAGTTGATGTGGTTGAAATGTAATTGGAATTAGTCGTTTTTTCAGTTATAATCGTATTCTCGGCTGGGTGGGCTGAGGGAGAACTGCTGAGGTAGTCAACGGCATTGGTTTCCCACTGGATAGTGTAATCTTCCACTTCCCCGTAGCTAGGATTATCACAAGCCTGTGGAGGGCTACCGTAGCGCATCATGATACGCATGCGGGTAGTGCCAGTCGCGTTCCCCGGAGCGGTAAAGGTCCCCGTCGTGCTACCAAAGACCCCACCAGTAGTTATCACCTCTTCCCCCGGATCGTCAAAGTCACCGTCAGCATTAAAATCAATCCATACGCGCCAGTATTCGCGGTAAAACGTACTCGTGTAGCCCGGCACCAAGGTCAGCGTCTGGATAATTCCTGGATGGATGGGGATGATAGTGCTAGTGTAATCCCCGTAGCCGTCGTCGTTACCACTGTAATAAGGCTGGCCATTGTGGACAATTCGGTCGATCCACTCGTAAGTAGTACTAGCGCCTTGCGCCAAGCAATATTCCTGCTCCTGTCCACCGCCGCCGGGTTCATTATAGGTCACATCGACGCTCGTAGAGCTGGTACAACCATTATGATCGGTTACCGTCACGGAATAGTTCCCCGGTGCCAGACCACTGATGTAGTTACTCGTAGCTCCATTACTCCAAAGTACTTGGTACGGGGTGGTCCCACCCGAAATGGTCAGGTTAATACTGCCCGCTGTACTAGCATTAGCTGGTATCATCTGCGTTTCTAAATTCAGCGCAGTGGGGGCTACAATTGGTACCGCACGTACCACCTGACATCCGAGTGCATCGGTAACGGTAGCTAGGTAAACACCCGCCGATAAAGCCGTACGAATAGCCCCCGTACCACCATCGGACCAAGTATAAACGAAAGGAGCTACTCCACCACTGGTGACCAACTGGATAAAGCCATTGTTGGCATCCGCACAGCTCGGCGGAGTGGATTGGGCAAATAACGCAAAACCGGTAGGAGCTAACAAAGTGAATGTTTGTTGGGTTTGGCAGTTACCGTCCGTGACGGTGAGGCTGTAAGTGCCACTGCCGAGGCCCGAGAGTACCGTCGTGCCCTGGGCACCGTTACTCCACTGCAATTGGTAAATTCCGCTCCCACCGGAGACTAATGCGTTTATACTGCCGCTGTTGGCTTGAATGCAAGTGGGACTTTGCCCACTGAGTTGTACGTTCAGTGGGGTACCTTCCGGTACCGTTATCCACTGCGTGAATAAACAATTATTTTCGTCCTGGACGGCCACAAAGTAGTTGCCTGCGGCTAGGTCCGTCCGCTGCGTAGCCGTAGCGCCGTCGTTCCAGGTGACGCGGTAGGGCGGTAATCCGCCACTCAGCTGTAGTGTGATACGACCGTCATCACAGTAGGCCGGCTGCGTCGTAATTTGTGCTTGTATGGGAACGGGTACTGCCAGCGTCACCGCTGCGGTCTGGCTCTGCGACCCGTCGTTGACCGTTACGGAATAAGTACCCGCCGGGAGGTTTCCGATGGTACTACTAGTACTTCCGTTGCTCCACTGGTAGGTGTAGTTGCCGCTACCGCCACCGACATTAGCAGCTAGTAGACCGTTATTGGGTTCTTGGCAGTCGGGGACTTGTACTGTTGTGATGGTCGCATAAAGCGGACTCACGGGTGCGTCATCTACGCAAAACAAGTCGTAGTTGATACTTCCAAATTGGCCACCGCTGGCTAGGATAGTACCTTGGTCGTTGGTAAGTGCAAAGCTGCCCGAGCCACTAGTACAACACATTCCGTTACTGTTCGCATCGGTCATGACGAGGGTAAAGCAGCCTTCTGGCAAACAGGTCGTTTCCTGCCGAGTGCTAAAAGGTAGAGCAGTGATATAAGGACCACCGGATTGCATAACGTTGCCGTCCGCATCCAGGATAAACCAGGCGGTTTGCCCCGGAAAGTTGTCAAATTGTAGGTTGAGGGTCAGGTTTTGGTCGCAGCTAAAGTGTTCGTAGTACTGGGCTACTGCGCGCCGTCCCACGCGCCCGTCGGCGAAGCGTGCCCGTACCGATAGCCAGTAACCGACGCCCGTTTGGGCCGGGAAATTGTACTCTAGATTGGGCGTAGTGCCGAGAGATTCCATGTATTTTTCGCCCAGTTGAAACACCTCGTACGCTACCGCGCCAGGAATAGGATCCCACTGAATATGACCTTGGTTCACCCCGTGGGATTGTACGCTGAAACTAGGCTCCGGCGCAATGATGGCCTGCCCCGCAGAAGTGGCCGTTCGGCCATTTCGCCGTACACGTGCCTTCAATTGCGTAGTTGAAAGATTCGGTAAAGTCCACTGAACTTGTCGCGCTTTCGCACTTATATTATTATTTAAAATCTGCCAAGATTGCCCACCATCAAGCGAGACATCTACGCCAAAAGTACCCGTATTTCCCACCGCATCCCAGGCGATCTTACCTATCGTTCCCGCTAGGAAAGTGCTGCCTTCGGAAGGGTAAGTCACTACCATTTCTTCCATTTCTACTTCGTAAACAACGTAGAAATCTTGCGGCCCCTGGGGGATTTGATAACCCTCTATTCGTATATTATAATAACCGGGTGTTGGTTGGTTAAGAACTACTTGCTCTACATTGTTAATGCGGTCAATACCTTCCGTTGCTGGTAGGTTCAAAGTGCTAAGGTTAGTGCTCGCATCGGGCCGCAGTGGAAGCCGAAAACTGCCGTTGGGTGCTTGCAGTTTTAAATCTAAATCATTGACCAAAGCCCGCGCACTCAGTACGGACCCCGCGGGATCGTGCCAGTACAGCATCACTTTCACTTGCTGTGCTCCGGGAGGTACTGCCAGCTGAAACGACAACTGCTGGCCGTGCGCAGCCGTACCACTGAAGTAGTTACCATTTTGTAGTACCCGCAACGCCTTACGGGCGTTAATGCGGCCGTAGCCGTAGCGAAAATCAGGTCCCGCCAATCCCAAGTCATCCGCCGTATTGAGTAAAAGTGGCTTTAGCAAAGCAGAGGGAGGCGTGGTACCGTACTGCGCCCGGTAATACTGGGACAAACAGGCCAGGGCTCCGGCTACTGTGGGGGCAGCAGCCGAAGTACCCGAGCTCAGACGATAGGTATTCCCATCGTCCGTGGTGTAGTCTCCTTGTCCGTTGGCGCACAGGTCTGGCTTCGTCCGTCCATCGCGGGCAGGACCGAGGCTACTGCTGGAAGCCAGATCGTCATTACTGAAGTTATTGCCAACGGCGATTACATTTTTTCCGGCTTTACGTCCGCCGGTGATGGTGGCAAAAAAGTTGCCCGCGTAGTCCTGTCCCAAGTAACCGTAGATATTGTTACAAGGGCTAGTACCGCGATTACCCGCCGAAAAAACGTGGCACAATTCGGGTCTCCCGTGTACTTGTGCGTCAATTTCGGCGGTTTGTACATCGTAGGGGTTGCCACAACCTTCGCCGAAAGAAGTAGACGTAATGGCAATACCATACTGTAAAAAGTTCGTTACGGCGTTGCCGATATGTTCGTAATTATTGATATTGAAAATGTGAACCGTCGCGCCGGGGGCTACGCCTACGCCAGCGGGGTCCAGATTACCCGCTCCACAGGCTTTACCGCCCGTCATTTCGCCGTGGCTACCGTAATCAACGGACGTATGGTTGACCCTACGCCCGCGAAAATCTTCGTGATTAAATAGTCCATCGTCACCAATGGCAATGTATTCGCCGGTACCGTCCCAGCCCTGGCCGGGACCTTGATTGATCGAATGGATACGACTGTTACAGCTACCGTCTAGTCCTTCCGCAACGGGAATACCGGGGGCAGCCTCCGTGTACATTAGGGCCGGGCAGGCGAGTATCTGCTCCACCTGATCACTGTCAATTTCATACTTAACCTGGGTATCGGAAATGGCCAGTATATCGGCACCACTGATGACCAGTGCACTCGCTAATTGGGTCGTCGTTAGCCCCGGAAAAGGTAGACCAATCAATTGGTAGCGGCTATTACTCTCTTGTTCAGCTACA
>JBCDIR010000336.1:0-4454 GCA_038748735.1 Bacteroidota bacterium
ATGCAGGATAAAATTTCGCCACTCGCAGCCATTTGAGGGCTTGCAGAACAAGTCTAATATTTACGCAGCTTTACATAATCTCAGGGCACGTCCCCCCAAACACCCAAGCTACTACTACTCCCCAAACAAATTCCAAATATCTTCCACGGGCGGATCGGCCTCAATGTAGACAGGTTCCTGCTTAACGGGATGAACGAAAGCCAGCGAACGGCTGTGCAGGTGGATGCTGCCATCCCGATTGGTAGCCGGGGCACCGTATTTGACGTCGCCACGGATGGGGAGACCGATCTTGGAGAGTTGAACGCGGATTTGGTGCGGCCGGCCCGTCTTGGGCTTGACTTCCAGTAAAACGTGACCACCGAGGCGGGCTTTGAGCTGGTAGCGAAGTTCCGCTTTTTTGGCACCCGTAGCGCGACGGCTCTGGAAATCAAAGGCTTTGGAACGGTTACGCTCCTTGTCTTTGGAGATGTAATGAACCAACTCACCTTCCAATTCCTTGGGTTGCTCACTGACGACGGCCCAGTAGGTTTTCTCCACTTTCCGGGCTTTAAATAGCTCGTTCATGCGTGCTAGCCCCTTACTGGTACGGGCGTAGAGTAGCACCCCGCTGACGGGTCGGTCCAGGCGGTGAATCACACCGAGAAAGACCTCACCGGGCTTGTTGTACTGCAACTTAATGTACTGCTTGATGGCGTCGGCTACGGTAGCGTCGCCCGTTTCGTCGCCTTGAACCAGGTAACCAGCGGGCTTGTTTACAGCAATGAGATGGTTATCTTCGTAAAGGATTTGTAGTTGCATGCGGTTCGTTTTTTGCGGCACAAGTCTATCACCGATTTTGCAAAATTATGAAAATATCGCTTGGCTTTTCCCCCTGTCCCAATGACACCTTCATCTTCGACGCGCTGATACACCAACGTATTGATACCGAGGGGCTAGAATTTGAGGTGATACTGGCCGATGTGGAAGAGTTGAACCAGCGGGCTTTTGCGGGGCAGTTAGACGTAACCAAATTGAGTTACCACGCCTTTGCCCACCTCACGGAAAGCTACCGTTTGCTGAATGCGGGCTCGGCGCTGGGGCGCAATTGCGGACCATTGCTAATCGCTAAAAAACCCCTCACGGAGGAGCAGATCAACGCGGGAAAAATCGCCATACCCGGAAAATACACTACGGCCAACTTCTTACTTAGTTTAGCTTATCCACAAGCAACCAACAAAGAGGAAGCGCTCTTTTCGGATATTGAACAAGCGGTCCTGGACGGTACCGTAGACGCTGGACTCATCATCCACGAAAATCGGTTTACGTACCAAGAAAAAGGTTTGGTAAAGCTGCGGGACCTGGGCGAATTTTGGGAAGGAAGTACGGGCTTTCCCATTCCGCTCGGCGGTATCGTCGTAAAGCGCAATCTGGATACCGCCCTACAACAGCGCATTGATCGCGCCCTGACCCGTTCGGTCGCCTACGCCTTTGCCCACCCGGAGGTTTCGCAGGACTATGTGGCGGAGCACGCGCAGGAAATGGACGCCGCCGTATGCCAGGCGCACATTGATTTGTACGTCAATGACTTTTCTAAAGCGCTAGGCGAATCGGGACGCGCAGCCGTACTACAATTATTTGGGAAGGCCAGCGCACTGGGTGTAGCTACACCCGCATTAGAACCCGAAACTTTATTTGTAGCAACAAGCTAGCTAATAGACGGCCAAACGACGACAAGTTCACCGTTCCCAAAATCATAACAAATAACTGCTCCAGTGCAAAGCCAATAGTGCCACCACCAGTAGCAAATGCCAAGTTTCGGCCGTAGCCGCCCGCATCTTGGTGAACCGCATACTCAGCAAAATGCCAGCAATGGGGGCCATCGCCAACCACTTCTCCATCTGCCAGGGCATAGTGAATACGACGGAAATTCCTAAACCAAAAAGGACCCAGTAGAGCACCCCGAGCTTGGTTTGCACCTCCATTTTCATCTTGGATTTGAGATTATTAGCACTGAAAAGTACGTAGGCTAACAGAACCGTCAGCAAGGAGAAGCCCGGGAGCATGGGCCATTCTAGTGGAAGCAAGTTGGGCCAGTGCCAAACACCAGACCACTGCTTGGACCAAAAGTAGGCCAGTTGGTCGTCCCAGAAGAAGTAGATTCCCAGTAGGTAATGCGGTAGCGTAAGTCCCAATATAAGAATCAGTTGATCGCGGAAACGCCCCGATTTCAGCACCGTCAAAGCCACTCCTAGCGGCAGTAACAGCCATACGTAGGTAGGTACAAAAAGCGTAGCTAGCCCGAGCCAAGCCCCCGCGTTGAAGATGGGAACGGCCGCACTCATTTGGCGAAATGCGGCTAAGGTAGAACGAACTGCCAACAGTAAAAACACATTGGCGACTAAGTACGGGGAATAGACGTTGAACGTGGGCAATAGCGAACACAGCAAACAGACAAAAACGCCCGGAAATAGATTAACAATGGGTGTCAGTCGGTGTTGAAAGGCTAGACTGTTGGCCAACGTAGCCTGTACAAACACGAGCAATAACAAGATACTCCACTGCCAATCGGCGTACTGATTGAGCCACGGAATCAGCCACGAATTACCGAAGCCAGGAACCGGAGCCAAAGCCGCAGGAGTCTGCCAAAAGCCATCTAAACGGAGCAGGACGAGGTACGGAAGGAGCAAAACGCCCCCCAGCAATTGATTGGTACGAAAAAGTGCTAACAATGGCTTTGGTTTAAATGATGCCCAACTTTCGTTGACGGCTCAAAATAGGGACTTTTTGCGTTTTAGCCAGCGGTCAGTCATCAGAACATGTTTAGTACGAAGTCAGTATATTTGCAAACACGCAAATGCGTCGTAAAACGTCCTAATACAATTAGGAATCGGATGTATCCAACCACAAGAATCCGGCTAAATTCAGGACTGCTTCCCACCAACCATTAAAACATTATCACGTGCAATCATTATATCTCGCTTTGCTGCTTACGCTAATGACCGGCTACCTAACTGGTCAGAATTATACTCCCGTTATCATCAATGGAGAAGTGTTCTTCAAAACCGAATTGCTGACCGACGAGGGCTTGGTCTCCTCGGAAGTAACGGTGACGAACCTCATCACGCTAGATGACGTATTCTACGTACGCGTGTTCCTGCGGCGGGGCTTCGAGCCAGATATGTTGGTGGGTTACCTGCGGGAAGACCCGGGGACCAGCGAGCTATTCTTCCGCGGCCTGACCGGAGCACAAGAAGAGTTGATTTACACCATGGATTTAGAAGTGGACGACCAAATCAGTTTACCCGCGCGTTGGTGCGATGGGCAGAGTGGCGACCTGGCCACCGTCGTAGCCACTCATACCGTAGAGGGTCGTAAGGAGATTGTCTTTGACCGCCAGGTTGGTACAGGGGAACTGTGTGAAACCCTAACCTTTCTGGAAGGCGTTGGCCCTTCCGCCACGGTGATGTACGCCTACTTGCGGGACCAGCCCATTCAGAACGGAGCCGCACAACGCTTGTGTCACGCTTTTCGTACGGACGGTGTTTTTTATCCCACTACTACGGATACTGATTTCTGTGGCCTGATGATCGTCAATACGGAAGAAGAACTGGCGTCAACGCAGCTACGCATGTGGCCCAACCCAGTAACTGAGGCCGTACATTTTGCCGGTTTAGCGCCCGACGACCGGGTGCATGTTTTCAATGCGCAGGGGCAGTTGATCACACAACTAAGGACGGACGGACCCTTGGACGTCAGTGCTTGGGCGGCAGGAGTGTACGTGGTGCGTAAAACGGGTAAGAATGACGTTGCTGTATACAGTAGATTATTGGTGCAGTAAACTTACTTACTCCCCCTCCACGTACACCACCGCGTGTTCCAAGCGCGTGCCATTCCAGTCGATCCAGCGGTAGGCGCAGCGTCGGTGATCCACCGCAAAATTATCGAAGTGCCAATCAATCTGAAAGAAACAACTGGGCGTCACGTGCAAATCGACGTTACCGATACGCAGCGATTTATCGACGTGGTAATGTCCACAAAAAACCGTCACTGCTTGTCCATAATCGTGTAATACCTCCAACAGTTGCTCGCCATTACGTAGCGCGTGGTGCTCATCCATGAAGGGTACCCCCATCTGAGCCGGTGGATGATGAACAAACACCACAACCGGACCCGTTTGCTTGGCCAAGTAAGTCCGCAAAAATATCAACTGCTCCTCTCCTATTATCCCCGGACGGCTGTCCAAAAACACCACGGGCGGTTGGTCGGCGGCACTGGCATAGTACAATTGTCCAGCCCGAAAGTGCTGCTCCAGCCCAAAAGCGGTCACCAGCAACTCCGTATCATCATGGTTACCCGGAATTACGTAGTATGGCAGAGGCTGTTCATCCAGCACCTCCCGAATCCAAGTGTAAATCTCCGCTTTGCCGACGTCGTAACACAAGTCTCCGGTGATTACCAGCGCCTCGGCTTGCTCC
>JBCDIR010000337.1:0-4441 GCA_038748735.1 Bacteroidota bacterium
AGTCGGTGAACTCCCCCAGACGGCTCCCGGTAGTGGCATTGCGCCCACGGGGCTAAACGGCAACGTGGCAAACACCTTCGCCGTGGAAAACCTGACGGGTAACGTGGGCAATAGTACCGCTGCGGGTAACGTCCTGGCCGTCAGCGTACCGAGCGCGGGCAACTTTCAACTGGCCGATTTTGAAACGACGCTCAACGCGGGTCTCCTTACGGCGGATACCGTCATTGTAGCGTTTGACTTTCTGGCTAAAGCGGGCGTTACCCACGACGGTTTCGCCTTCATGCGCGGTTACGACGACACTTTTGAAAGCATAGCCGACATCGCTTTTGGTTTCGGGGAAGACTTCTTCACCCTGGGGCTGCTGGACTATGATCCCGCCACGGGCGAGTACCTGGGCTGGTTGGAACCCGATTTTCCTACTAACTACTTTGAGCTGGGTACTTGGCACCGCATCGAACAGGTCATTGATTTGAATAATAACGTACAAACCCTGCGCGTGGATGGCCAGGAGTACGGCATCACGGCGGGCGTTTCACGCGCCACGGGGCAAGGATACCAAGGTTCTTTTTTCAACTGGGGCGCGGCCTACGTCGGGAACTGCGCCATTGATAATATCACCATTGAGATCGTCACGCCAGCGGATGACCTACCGGAACCGCCACCGGGTTTTTTAGATCTTTTCAACGTTGAAACCCACGGCGGGCAGGTCCTGACCATTCCGCAGGGTACATTTAACGAAGTAGGAGTAGATTGGGAAACTTCTGGTAATACGACTCTCATCTATGACCCAGTATACAACGGTATTCCTAGCTATACTTTCGTCTTTGATGAAAATCTAAACGAAGCCGACGCACGGCTATTTTCCTTCAACACCTTCCCCATTCAACCCAACCGAACCTACGAAGTGAGTGCGCTCATCCGTACCGATTTTCCCCGCGCGACTTGGGAGATCAACTGGGGTTTCCACGGGGCGAACGGAGAAGAAGAAATTTCGCCGGGTGGTCGCTACAGCGGAATGCCCGCCAAAACGGAAGGTCCCGACGGCTGGGAACGCTTCACTTGGCGCTTTACGCCCCACTGGGATGCCAGCTACGAGGAGGTCATCGTTTTCCTGGGTTTTCACGAATACGGTCCCGGTTTTGATGATGATGTTTTGTTTCAAATTGCCGATTTAGCTATCGTTGAACTACCAGAGGTAGAACTGGCCGCTTTCCCGCCCGGTGGGGGCGTCACGTTTCCGGGAGGACCGGGGAATTTACCAATGGCCGTCGAAAATATTACGCAGGAGGGTAATCTCCTCACCGCTACCGTCACCAGCGCCGACTACGTCTTTGACCTCAGTGCGGGTACGCTAGAAGTACACCAACGCATCGACTACGAACGACTGCTGGCCCGCTACGAGGGATTACCGCTCAGTGGCTTGGCGGTCCAAAGTCAGGAGGACGATCTCGCTATTTTAGTAGGTGATGAACTGACGATTGGCTTGCAGGCCGACGGTGCCTTGGTCATCAGTCCGCACAACGAAATGAGCATCACCTCGACCAGTGTAATCGGCGGCGATTTTAACCGACTGGACGGGGGCGACTTCTTCTCTTTGGACGACTTTGGTGGGTTTACCACCAGCATTTACACGCCCAAGGGAACGGGACGCATATCGCAATTGACGCCCATTACGGCGGACTTGCCTTTCGTGGGCTTGAACGCGGCGGACCTGGAAACGGCGGGCGCAGCGGAGGCGGATTGGCAAGCCAGCTTAGACGTTGTTCCGGGAGAACGGATCTTTATTTCTGCCTTCCCGAGTCGTCCGTACGATTGGGAGAAATCCTTTGACTACTACTGGGCACTTTCCGATTGGAATGCCGCGCTAGACGATTACGACAATCCCGATTACGTCACCGCGTGGATTTTGTGGAACATTAACCAGCGGGGCTGGGCCATGTCCTTTGGTGAGCGCTACGAACTGCGCGAAAACGTACCTGCCCAAGCGCATATGGACGCCATCACGAACGAGGGAGACGCCTGGGCCGCCTACTTTAGCCAATGGTTTTATTACAGCCGCGACGGCGAAGAATGGGCCAACGAAGTCAAGCGCTGGCGCGACGAATACGGCATGACGGCCATGTATTCGGACGGGCTAGCCGAAGACGATTTCTTGTCAGCTTACATCGCCATGCGGGTGCTGCGCGAGGATGTTTTTCCGGATGGGAACATCATCATCCACGATTCTTACCCACAATCCGGCGTACCGACGGCTAATTACAAACCCTTCATTCATACCTACGCTACCACTACCTACATGGGCGAATTCGCCATCATCGAAGCGCAAGAAGAATGGGAGTGGGCGCGGCACGTGATGGGGCAGTTTCGGCGCGCCAACTGCTTCGGCGTCACCAAGGGTGACCGCTGGGAAGGTTTCAACAACGTCAACAAATACCTCGTAGCGCTCGTGTGGGGCGGACGGGCCAGACCCGACGTGGCTAACTTCGATACCTACTTGGACGCGGTAGCACAACTTAAAACCTTGTGGGAAACCTACGGCGACGACTACTATTTCTTCGACCGTTACTATCATCCCGAAGCGCAAATTTTGACGGGTTACAACATTGGCCGGGCGGGTATGCCCATTGACCAATTCAATACCGATCAAACAGAATTGACACTGTCCACTTGGACGCCGGGGGCTACGATTCACTATACCTTGGATGGAAGCGAACCTACGCTCGACAGTCCGGAATACACGGGGCCAGTTGCCTGGGCAGGTACCTACCAGCTCCGCGCCCGCGCTTTCCGTATGGACTTAGACGAAAGTCGGGTTTTTGAGTTGGATGGGGATATGGTCACTTCCAGTACGACCATTGCCGATAATGAAATTGTGCCTCAACTACTGTCTGTGCAGCCTAACCCAGCGACCTTCCAGACGACCATTCGTTACTTTTTACCGGAGGCTAGTACCGTGGACGTACGACTCATCTCCCTCACGGGGCAAACGGTAAAGGTGCTGGATAATGGTCCCCAAGCCGCCGGTTATCACTTACAAGAAGTGGAGACAAGTGAGCTCGTAGCCGGACTGTATTTTATCCGGCTATCGGTGGAGGGTAAACCGTTACCCGTACGGAGGCTAGTAGTGGCGCGTTAAGTTAGCGTCATCCCGGATTTTGCTGTAATCAAGATTCGGGATGACGTTTATTTAGTACGTCAATCTTACGTTGAATCAACTGTTTATCCCCTTCACTTTTGGCCAAATTCAGCGCAGTATTCAGATGAGCTAATGCTTTTTGCGGCTCTTCTTTCCCGTACAGTTCCGCCAGCAGGCAGTGGTAAAAATGGTAGCTGGCTAAGTCGATCTTTTTAGCTTCCGCGATTGCTTTTTCCCTACTTTCGGCTTTCGCCAAAGCGTACGTCCGATTAAGCGCAGCTGCCGGAGAGTACTCTATTTGCAGCAAGTAGTTGTACAGCTGTAAAATTTGCTCCCACTTTTCGGTCGTGTCTTCTTTTTCCGTATGCCAAAAGGCGATGGCGGCTTCTAAATGGTATTTAGTAAAGGCCTCACCAGTGGAGGAACGGTTGAGGTAGTGCTCCCCCTGGCGTTTTAGGTCATCATCCCAGCGGGAAGTATCCTGATCTTCGTACAGTACAAAAACACCGCTGTCATCTAAGCGCGCCTCAAAACGCGAGGCGTGAAAACACATCAGACTCAGCAGGGCGTTGACCTGTGGTTGATCGGTCGTTTCGTACTGGGTAAGTAAATAATTCAGGCGCATCGCTTCCAAGCAGAGGTCCTTGCGTAAGGATTTATTAGAAGAAATGGAATAGTAGCCTTCGTTGAATAGCAGGTACAGCGTACGCAGAACGGTTGTCAGTCGGCCGGGCAGTTCCTTTTCTTCTGGAAACGCAATAGCGATATTGGCTTTGCGCAGTTTCTCCTTGGCCCGAAACAGGCGCTTGTTGATCGTTGCTTTGTTGGCGAGAAACGCATCGGCAATTTCGTCGATACCAAAGCCGCAAAGAATACGCAAAGCCAGTCCAATCTGTGCTTCTTCCGATACGCTAGGATGACAAATGGCAAAGATCATCTGCAATTGACTGTCCTGAATATGCTGGGTCGAGAAGTCGAGTTCCATATCGGTTGAATCCGCGGCACCGTGCTGCAAATCTACCTGTATTTTTTCCTGAAAAACCTTCTTGCGTCGCATCTGATCTCGAGTTTTGTTTTTAGCAACCGTGTACAACCAAGCCGTGGGGTTATCGGGTAGACCTTTTTTACCCCAGGTCTCCGCAGCGGCGATAAACGTATCGCTGACGATGTCCTCTGCCAGCTGGATATTGGTTAATCCGAAGTGCTTGCAGAGGACCGCGACGAGTTTGCTGTATTCCGTACGGAAGAGTTGTGTTAGATTTGGTTGCATATAAGTAATTGTCGGTGCTTACACCCCAAATTGAC
>JBCDIR010000338.1:0-4439 GCA_038748735.1 Bacteroidota bacterium
CCTTAACGAAGGATTCTTGCAGCATATCTTCTGCTTCGAGCCGATGCCGGGCGTAGCGCAAACAGACGGACATCATTTTGCCCGCGTAGCGCTGGAAGAGGGCCTTTTGGCACTGTTGGTCTTCCTTTATACAGCCTTTGATCAACTCTTTTTCCGTCATCGGACGAGCTTGACGAATGAACGCCATTTTGGTTTAAGATACGGTAACTAGCCATGACGCTGCCTGGGACCAGCTAATTGGCACGGAATAATGGTGATATAACACCACATCGTAATAAAGATACAGCTTTATTGGTCACGAGTAAAGCAACGGACTGAAATTAACAGTTTCTGGCAGATCACTATTCTCCCTCGGTGAAAATTGCGCATAAGTGTTAAAAATACACTTAGCTAAGGCAAAATAGCGGCTCATCCATCCACTACACCGCTCAGAAATACGTAATTTCGCGCTCCTTTAGTACTTCATCGCTTCACTAACAGTAAACGATCTAGGCGATTGGGTATTGCGCTCACTAATTGGGCTAACCTCAAACGACCGACAAAAACAGGAATCATGTCTGAATTCAAACAAGAACTGGAAACGACCTTCAACGAAAAGGGAGAGACGGTTAGTCCGGTCCTCGCAGATGGGGTCAAGAACTTTCTAATCGACATCGACGGGACCATCTGTGATGACATTCCCAATGAGGAACCGGAGCGCATGGCTACTTGCCTACCGTATCCCGATGCGCTCAAAATTTGCAATAAATGGTACGATGAAGGACACATCATCACCTTCTTCACTTCGCGTACGGAAGAGCACCGCGCCGTGACCGAGGAGTGGTTCAAGAAGCACGACTTCAAGTACCACGGCTTACTTATGAATAAGCCTCGCGGTGGCAATTACCACTGGATTGATAACCACATCGTACGTGCGACGCGCTTCAAGGGCAAATTCACCGACTTAGTGGTGGAAAACCGCGAAATTGAGGTGTTTAAGTCGTAAGTTGTTGCGCTAAGCGCTGTCTCATTCTACCTTCACCACCGCTCCGAGGGGCTGCATCAGCGGCGCGTGTAGGTGTCGCAGGTAGTACGTGCCAGCAGGGTAGGAGGACAAGTCAATTTCCGTAACGGGCGCACTGACGCTGACGTGCTGTAATACGGCCCGATTAGCCGTCAGTACCTCGACTGCGCCCTTGCTGTCCGCCGGAAAATTAATGCGAACGCGATCTTTGGTGGGATTGGGGTAGTAGGTGAGCTGCTGGCGCTGAGTTGATACTGATAAATTGATAGTGTTATCGACCTCTAGTGGATGACCCATATGGCCGCCACATTTACGTCTGTCCCAGGGGTCAAGGGCTACTACCACTATTTCGTTAAGTAAAATTGCGTTGTTAGCCATTACTACCCAATTATCCTCCTCCAGTTCCTGGCGCGTCATCCGTAGCGGTTGATAACCGAGGTAGCGAAATTCTACCTCGTCGAAAGTAGCGTCTTGTACTACGAACTCTCCATACTGATCCGTTTCTGTACCTGCTTCAAGTACGCCATTTTCATAAAATGCGACCGTTGCAAACAAAAGCGGCTTCCCCTCCGTATCTACTACGTAACCGATGATTTCTTCCTGCGCCAGTAGTCCATTGGTCGAAGCTAGTAGGCCAATCAGTAAAAGTGTAACGTTCCATTTTGCCATGAGTGCGCGTTTTTAGTTTGTCTAAAGCACACCATTTTGAGCCAGAAAGGCAAACGCAACTGACTGAATCCACCATTTGACTGTCTGAATACGTTTTATACGTCAGCATTTGCTATGTGCAGCGTTCTGTTCACGAGTCGCTGATTTGTACCGTAACGTTCCAACTCAAACTCCTGAGTTCACCACTTACCAGGAGCCTATCTAAGCCCGCATCTCGATCTAATAAGCAGGGAATCAAGCTTTTTTCGTACTTTCGTGTCCCGTTTGAAAGAACTAAAATTATTATTAATACGTTTTGATTATTATGTTCTTTTGATAGACGCAAAAAATAGACCTCGGACTAATATTAAGTTTAGTAAGAGAATATTTTTTACTACCCGATTTTTTGATCTTAAAAAAGGAGAAATGAGAAGAAAGAAAGGATTTGACTTTGGCAAAGGAAAATGGTATATCACCATTGTTGACTTCCCCAATAACATCACCTTCCACCGTTTGGACCGCGACGCCGCCGTACGTGCTTACGAACATTACGTCGCCATTGGTAAAAACGTAGAATGGCTCGGCCGGTGGGATGGTAAATCGTTTACGGACAGTAAAGCGCCCCAGCCAGCATCAAACTAAATTTCGCACCCAATCCCTATCCATAGCGAAACGTTGCTAGCGTTTCGTACCATCAAAATCGGGATGCTGAATCTACTCAGCATCCCGATTGTAATTTTAGCTGTATGCGTAACAAGCGTTTAGTGCGTTTGATCAAAGGTTTCAATAATCTTTAGCACTACCATAATGTCGTAGTAAAATTCCCGGATGAGATCAAAATGAATGTTGGAGGTGAAGATGGCGGGTTCCAACAGGTCCCGGTCTTCCGCTATACCGCAGAAGATATGACGGTCGTGAAAGGCGAAGTACATGTCCTTTTTGGTAAAGGCAACGTAAGTAGCAATGGCCTCTTGCATGGGCTGCGATAGGATGCCTTCGACGTGGGTGTCGGGGGCGGCGTAAACCAGAAAGTTATCCCGAAAGTAGGGGTCATTGATCTCGTAATCTTGGTTGTAGCCTCCCTCAAAATTGAAGGATTTGATGGAGCGGGTCAGGTACTGCTTTTTGTGCCGGGGCCACACAACGATGGTGCCTTCTACTCCTTCTTCGGGAAAGATGGAGTGCAGAAAAACACCCTCAAAAACGTCTTGTAGCTTGTTGGTCATGGGGGAAAACTCGCGCACCACGAGTTCGGACAGGGCAAAGGGCATTTCCCCTACGAAGCCTTTGATGAAGTCCTCTCCCTGGTAATACGGTGCCGCCGTAGCAAAAATCATACTCTGTTGAAAGAGCTTTTTAGGAATAAATTCTTTGGGGTAGTAACTCAGCTGGGTAAAGTTGAGCTGCTCGTTCATAAAATCCAAAACCAGACCAACGATACGCGGCTTGAACGTTTGCCGAAACACCTGGATGCGATACGCTAGGTAGAACAGATAGAAGGTAATCGGCATGATCAGGAAAATCGACAAAAGCATCACGCCCAGGTAGGCGGAGATACTCAGCACTACTACGATTAGCACCAGCGAAAGGAAAATGAGCGTCAACAAACGCTTGCGTAGTCGTTCAGTACGCTTCAGTTCGGGGTAGACGTGCGTGTTGTAATACTTCCGAAATTGTTCCAGTGGAATGAGTTCCATGCCGCTAAGAACGGTAAAATCTGGGAAAATGCACGCTTAGTGCTGGTGCCGATCGCGGAGGACGTTCAGCACTTCGTCCCATTCGTAGCCTTTGGCCGCCAGCAGGACCAAGTAGTGGTAAAACAGGTCGGCTGCCTCGTTGAGAAAGAGCGATTTGTCGTCATCCTTCGCTTCGATTACGAGTTCGACCGCTTCTTCGCCCACCTTTTGGGCCACCTTGTTGATGCCTTTTTGGAAGAGCGAAGTCGTATACGATTTACCGGACGGATTATCCCGGCGATCTTGAATGATTTGCTCTAGTTGTTGCACAAAATCTCCTTCGTTCACCGTGCCAAAACAAGTGTCCGTACCCGTATGGCAAGTGGGGCCGATGGGGGAGACCAAAGCCAGCAGCGTATCTTGATCGCAGTCGAGTTGGAGGTCCTTTAAGATGAGGAAATTACCGGACGTTTCGCCCTTCGTCCACAGGCGTTGCTTGCTGCGGCTGTAAAAGGTGACGTGCTGCTCAGCCAGTGTTTTTTCTACTGCTGCCGGGTTCATGTACCCGAGCATCAGCACGTTGCGCGTCTGGTGGTCCTGCACTACGACGGGAACGAGGCCGTCGGCAGATTTTGAAAAATTAATATCAGCAACCGAAAAATCTTGCATAGTCGTTTTCATTGTGGGGTACTTATGTCCGAACGGGTAAATTTTTTGCTCGTAGATAATCTTTGAGTTCCGGAATGGCAATTTCACCAAAGTGAAAAATGCTAGCGGCGAGTCCGGCGGCGGCTTTACCTTGCGTAAATACTTCCGCAAAGTGCGCCATCGTACCCGCTCCGCCCGAGGCAATGACGGGGATTTGGACGCTATCCGCTACGGCGGCGGTGGCCGGACAAGCGAAGCCCGCTTTCGTACCGTCGTGCGCCATACTGGTGAAAAGGATTTCGCCCGCCCCCCGGTTTTCGGCTTCCTTCACCCAGTCGAGGAGACGAATGTCGGTCGCAATGCGCCCACCGTTCAGGTGTACGTACCAGTCCCCGTCAACGGGTTTGGCATCTACCGCCAGGACGACGAACTGACTACCGTAAGCGGCGGCCAGTTCGCTAATC
>JBCDIR010000339.1:0-4426 GCA_038748735.1 Bacteroidota bacterium
CGCATGGAAACGATCTGCGTTTTCTTGTTGGGTACCTCAATCCCGATGGTCCCCTTTCCGGGAATGGGCGCAATAATCCGAATACCGAGGGCCGATAGCGACAACGCAATATCGTCCTCCAGGTTTTTGATCTTTGAGATACGTACGCCCGGGGCGGGAACGATTTCGTAAAGCGTCACCGTAGGACCAATCGTTGCACGGATTTTGGTGATCTCAATTTTGTAGTGCAACAACGTTTCGATGATCTGATCCTTGTTGGCTTCCAGTTCGGCGCGGTCGATTTCTACTTTAAAATCATTGTATTCTTCGAGCAGCTGGACGCTCGGAAATTCGTAAGTTGACAAGTCCAACGTAGGATCATACGGCTCGGAATGGTCTTTATTTTCGGCTTGGAAAGGTAGGGATTGTCCCGTAGGATTACTGCTTCCCGCTTCGCCCGGTGCGCCAATTTCCAGTTCTGACTCACCCGCTACTAGACTGGGCGGTTTGGCCGCTTTGCGCTTTTCGTTCAGCTCAAAGGCCAGTTGCTCGCCCGTGGGCAGGGGTTCTGCTGGACTTGGCAGTTCCACTTCGGGTTCGGCCAAGCCGGGAATGTCATCCGCAAAGTCAGGGTCGGGCAAGGGGCGGGAGAGTTCCTGCGGACTTTGTTTTTGGGCGAGGGCCAAATCCCGCTTCCTACGACGACCGCGTGCCCCACTGAACAAATCGCTGAAGTAATCAACGGTTTCTTCGATGAGCTTATCCAACGTCAATTCGTTGAAATTTGGGTTGATACGCCACACCAGCATCGCAACAATAATAGCGATGAAGAGCAAGCTAAGACCAATACTACCCAGGAAACTTTGTAGCCAGTCCGCAATTCCTTCCCCTACGGCTCCCCCCCAGGGGAATTCGGCATTACCCGCCACAAATTCTAAGAAAACCGCGCCCACCAATAAAGCAACGATGGTATAATTAATGCGGGGCATGATCACCGAAAACGGCTGCCGATAGATGCGGTTCACCCCGATCAGACTGAGGATGTACACCAGCGCAAAAGAAGGAAGACCAAAACACCAGTAAAAGAAAAAGCGGGACGTGATGGCCCCCAAACGACCCAGCCAGTTGGCCATCTGATGCGGCCCGTTGAGCAATTGCCAACCCGTGAATTTATACAACAAATCCTGATCTATATCCCAAGTGAAGAGATAGGAGAAGAACGCTACGAAGAGGTAGATGGCCATAAAGAGACACAGTAATCCAAATAATTTGGGGATGCGCTCATCATTCAGCCCTAATCGCAGCTTGAGTTGACCTTTCTTTTTTCTTTTTGCCATAGGTGTATTCTGCCTACAAAGGTACACATTCTGAGACTTTTTCAAACAGTGGGTTGGACGATGATCGCTAGAATCAATATTTCACCTCAAAACCAAGCGTAAACCCCCAGTATCACGTCCCGCCCGGGAGCACTGATACCCGAGGAAAAAGTACGGTAATGAACGTCTAATACGTTGTTAACGGCCAGTCGTATACGCCAGTTATTGCGTACCCGCAGAGCCACGCGCCCGTTGAGCGTCCACCACGCGTAGCTGCCGGCGTGCTGCCCTGTTGCTAACTCGAAGGGGGTCTGTTCGAGATTGTCGGACGTACCCAGGCGGTCCAGTACGTAGCCCGTTTCGTTGCTTTGCACGGCGCTGACGGCGTAATCTTCTACTCGCTTGGCCGCCTGAAAATCGGCGCGGAGTGCTACCTCCCACCGCTGGCGTCGGTAGGATAGGGTGCTTTGTCCAAAAAACGGGGGGATATGATCCATCGGTACGGCAATCGCGGCGCTATTGGGTAGCGCGAGTTGGCGTTCTCCCTGGGTCGAAGTCCACTGTCCATCCAAGGTCCAATGGCGACTGATTTTCCAGTTCATGCTTAGCTGCGCGCCCCATATTTGCGCCCGGTCACTATTGACAATCGTTTGCACCGCTAGGGAGTCAAAACCATTCCAGAGGGTCCGTTGACCGTTGGGTAAGCGACCATCCTGTCGGGTCATCGCATCCAGTAGCCAGGTGTGAAATATACTGAATTCGGCACGGAAATTCGCCGTTGGCGTATACACCAAACGGACATCCAGTGTACGCGTACGCTCGGGCCGCAGGTCGGGATTGGGAATTTGAAGAAAACCGTTTTTCTCCCGGAATTTGACAAAGTCATCCACGTTAGGTGCGCGAAAGCCCGTGGCAAAGTGACTACTGAGTTGCCAAACCCCCAAATGCCGACGCCAGCCCAGTGCGCCACTCGTAGCGGAGTTATTTTGGTGTAAACCCCGGACGTAGCTAGTGGGCCATTCAATGGGGTCGTTTTCACCAAAACGGGCGTGTATCTGCTGGGTACTCCAACGTCCCCCGACTTCTACTTGCCACAGCGAATCACTGCTTTCGTAGCGCCACTGCGCGTACGCCCCCAATCCCGTCAAAGTACTGCCCCGACTGGGGTAACGACTGTTAATATCTTGACGTACCGCTCCGTTGCTAATATTAAGTCTATCCGCACGGGAAGCTACCGCCTCAGCGCGGGCGTCTAGGCCGTAGTGAAAGCTGCCCAATAATAGTTCTTTTTGGGCATCAACGGTAAAGTTGTTCGCTACGACGGCTACGTGGCTGCGCTCTCGCCAATCGTTGTAGAGGCGGCGCTCGTAGCGGTCTTCGGCCAGGCGTTGCTGACTGAGTACGAAGCGGACTTGATCGGCCCAGGCTTGGCGTGAGGTCCAGTGCGTTTGTACGGCCAGGAGCAGCCGCTGCTGCGGTCCGTAGTACCATTCGGCAAACCGGAGTTGGCCGGCGCGGCGCTCGGTGAGGCGGTCGTAGCGGGGAATATCGCTGGAAGTGGAGTACTGAATGTTGAGTTGCCAACGCCAGCGTTCATTGGGTTGCCAAGTTAGCTTTTGCAGGGCATCCAACTGTGCATAAGCGCTACCTATTTGTCGGTTAGGGTTGGGATTGCGTAATACCGTATCGCGCCCGTCGAGGCGGGATACGTAGGTTTTACGTTGGCCAAAATCAGGAAATGCGCTGGGCCGTCGACTACCCGCACGCAAGTCCCCAAACTGCGTAGCGGATAAGGCCGTGAAGCTACTCCAACGTTGACTTTGCCTACTGAAACTGACCTGAGCACTCCGTTCCTGCGCAGCACTGGCGTAACGGACGCCACCACTCCCCGACCAGCGCACTTCGTCCTTGGCTAGATGAGCGAGTGGCAGCGGGTTTTTGGTCTTAAAATGAATGACGCCCCCCAGCGCGTCGCTGCCGTGGGCCAGCGCGCCCGAGCCGTACTTGACGTCGATTGTACGGAGTGCGCTTTCGTCTACGGTAAGGGCATTTTGCAGGTGGCCGCTGCGGTAAATGGCGTTGTTCATCCGCACGTTGTCCACAACCAGCAAGACTCGGTTGGCCTCGAAGCCGCGGAGTACGGGACTGCCGCCGCCCAACTGACTTTTTTGTACGAAAATGCCCCCGGACTGGGCCAGTGCATCCACCGTGGTGGGCGCTTGTAAGGCCTGAATCGCCCGCGCGTCGATGCGGACGGTCTGCTGCGTCCGGTCACGGAATAGCTGTTGCTCGCTGACGGTGACCGTAGGTAAGCTGCTCGCACTTCGAAGTTGGACGGTACCCTTAGCTAGCGGCAAATCGGACCAGGCGATCACCCGCGTTTGCTTACCCACGTACTGCAAGCGGACGCTATCCGTCCGTGCTACCCGCACTTGTCCTTCCGCATCCGTATACTCGGCCCAGGCGGGGGGTACGCTACTAACGAGTACTTGCGTCAGCGGTACATTGTCTTCGTCAACGACTTGCACTTGGAGCGTTTGCCCAAGCGCACTTCCGCTCATTCCTATCCCTACACATACGCTGAATAACCACCTGTACATACCGCTGCTTTTCCCGTGGTGCGCAAAGTTACTGGGTGCTGGGTAAAAATGGAAGGGGTATGTAGGTTAGTTGGAGACAAATTGGTGGAGTTCCCCAACAAAAACCCCGTACCTTCGCCCCGCTCACAAACCCACACGTATGATCTACGCAATTGCCGTCGTCGGTGCTTTTCTTGGTGGTGTCATCAATACGCTAGCGGGCAATGGTTCGGCCATTACCCTGACGGTGCTTACGGAACTACTGGGGCTACCCGGCAACATTGCCAACGCTACCAACCGCGTGGGCGTGTTCACCCAGAGCGTGGCCAGCAGTTGGGCATTTTACCACAAGGATCGTCTCAAGCTGGATAACAGTGGACTGTACATCGTGCTGACTACCATCGGTGCGCTGGCCGGTATCTATCTGGCTTTGGTCATTGACAACGCCAGCTTTAAGCAAGTTTTCAAGTATCTACTGGCGCTGATGTTAGTCGTCGTTTTGGTGAACCCAAAGCGTTGGCTAGCGGAATACGAAGAAGTGCGCGTGCTGCC
>JBCDIR010000340.1:0-4426 GCA_038748735.1 Bacteroidota bacterium
CGGATTACCGTCCAGCGTAATGGCTACCATTACTTCGTTATTGGTGCAATTACAAGAAGGACAAACACTACCACCGCAGTCTACGCCACCTTCGTCAGCGTTTTGGGTAGCGTCAAAACAAGATGGAGTCGTTACGGGTGAACCGTCGACGATATTACTCAACTCGTGGGTAATCTCCGTAATCAACAGGAGCGGAACGTCTTGGACAGCGTAACTCACCGTGCTGGTACCAAGATCAAAGAACGTGCCACTAGCATCATCCAACCCGTTGGCAATTTCGTTCCCATCGGCATCATCAATGCGGTACGTGACCGTCACATTATCGGGACAGTTGTCCGTAATACCAGAAGGTGCAATATTGTTCACTACTGCTCCGCAGTCACCGGGGTCGTTCGTCGTCTCGACATTATCCGGACAGGACAATGTAGGTGGCATATTGTAGTCGTTAACGATGATTTTCACATCGCAAGTGGTACTATTGCCCGTTTCGTCCACCGCCTCAAAAGTGTTGATGGTAATACCGACGGGGAAAAGAGAACCAGAAGTTAACCCCGTATCGTCAATTTGCGTGACGGTGACACCGCCGCAGTTATCTTCGGCCAGTGGTAGCGAATAATTAGCGAAAGATTCGCACAGGCCAGCTAGGGCATCCACAATTACCGCTGGTTCCGGACAGTTGATGAATACGGGTGGATCATCGTCGATGACCGTGACCGTGAAATCACACTGCGTGAAGTTACCCACGGCATCTTCTGCGTAGTAAGTCACCGTAGATACGTTCTCCGTCGGAGACAAGTGCTGGAAGTCGTACTCACCAATGAACTGATCGGGTAGCGGCGTGGTGATGTCAGGATTTAACAAAGCCGTCAGGTCAAAAGGACCCGCAATCGTCCCGTCAGGATTTTCGATGGTGTACGTGTATAAGATCACGTCACAGTTATCCGTAGGCAGGGTGTGCGTCCAGGTGTCTTGCACGACGCAGGTAGGTTCGTTACGTGTGTACAAAGTCACCGCACCCAGTGCCGTACAGTCAATTTCGGGTGTACCCGTCTCGTCGTCGTTGTCACAAGAGCCAGAACGGAAGAGTTCGCAACCGCGGGCATCAACAATGGTGAAAGACCAAGTAGGCACCGTATAGTCTACGAGCAAGTTACCGAGGTCTTGGGTGAAATCGGTGATGTCATGGCCGTTGGCGACATTGTAAACGTATTCGCCGTCCACATCGTCCGCAACACCGTCGCTATCAACGTCCAATTGTACGTTGCCGAACTGAATGGTATAAGGCTCTAAACCACCGGAGATTTCTCCAAGGTCAACGATACGGTCATTTTGAACGATACACTCACATTCGGGTGAATCCATGTCTAGCGGCTGCCGCAATTCGAAGGTTTCGTGTACAATGGTGATACAGCTAGCAAATGCCAAGTTACCGTTTTGCGGGATAACGCGTCCGGGTAAAGCCAGTGCGTAAGAAACGGTCATATAGCCAGAACCGGCACCAGGCGTGTAGACACCGTCATCCGTAATCGTTCCGGGATCAGGAGAGGCAGAACCCGCATCATCCAGGAAGATCGTGATACCGAAGGCACCTTCTACATCGCCTAAGAACGCATTATCTTCTACGTCATTGTGGTTGATGACGGTACCGTCGGGTAGCGTAATGTTGAGGTAGTTAGAGAAATCCAGTTGCCCCGGGTTCAAGTCACCGATACACAATTCTGGTACGTCCAGGGTCAGTTGGATGTCCTCAAAGAACTCTTCTACTTCTACTTTCGTGATACAAGTAGTCGTGTTTCCATCATCATCCGTTACGACGAGGTTGAAGACATTCGCACCTACGTCTTCACAGTCTAGCGTGATTTGATCGACGGGGGTTTGACCGGCTTCTTGCAACTGGATGGTTAGGTCCGTATCGCAGTTATCGTAAGACCCCGCGTCAATGAACGTGGTACCGTCCATTTGATCTTCGGCGAAGATAGTGACGTTACCCGTATTGTCTAAACGCACAATTACGTCGCTACAAAGTGCCGTAGGACGCGCTAAATCCACTACGGTAACCTCAAACTGACAAGTTTGCGTTTCGTCCGCATCATCTACATCACCGTCTGCGTTGGAATCAATGAGCATAGTGTACGTTACCGTGGACGTTCCCTGTGGGAAAGTCAGTCCGCTCACGAGGTTCCAAGTGCCAGCATTGGCTGTCGTGTATGCCGTCGTAACAATTGCGGGAGGCAAACCTGCGGACGCGGGGTAATCAATACGGTAATTGATGATGGACTCACAAGAGAGGCCACTCAGCGGTTCCAAGTTGCTCACCACGGCAGAGCAGACTTCATCGTCGTTGCGAACCGTAATATCGTTAGGACAAATCAGTTCTAGATCGCCCTCTTCTACAACTAGGTTGAACGTACAGGTGTACGTACGCGCTTCACAGGAGTAAGCGGTATACTCAATTTCGTAAATACCTGCGGGCAGGTCGGAGCCGACCACTGGGCCACCCGTTTGGTAAACACCCTCTTCCAAACCGCCCTGGCCCGGCACTACCTCGGGAGACGCTGTACCCGTGAAGAAAGTGGTAGATGTTCCGTTCGTACGGCCATGATAAGGAAGTACTAGCCCCGTACACGCATCGTACGCAATTGGGATGGACCAATTTGCGGAAGATGTACAGTCAGTATCGTTTGTTTTGAAAGCATAATCGTTGTCCGGACAGTTGGCCCAAGAAGGTACTTGGTCGTTGTAAACCGGAATTTGTACCGTTGCTTCGTCCGTGAAAGCCAAGTCAATACTACAACCTGCGGTAGAAAGTACGCTTTCGATGATGGGTCCCGCAATAGGAATAGCACCGATCGGTAAGATTTCCAGTAGGTCTGGACCACCAGCACCAGGATCGCCACAAACGCCCTTAGGATTATCAGGATAGCCATATACGTTACGTACGGAAATATACCCGCTACCCACTACGTTGTTGGGAACAGTAATTGTACCGGAAGTGGGCGGGGCCGTTCCGAGGAAGCCTTCGCTGTATTCCTCCGCTAGGTAGTCAAAGGCACCGTCACCATCGGTATCGGCCATGATGAGACCACCGCGAGAACCTTGGGTAGAAAGTGTAAGGGCTGCTGAAATCAGGTCCGTTAAACGGATATTACAACCAATGAGATTAGCAATTGGGCGGAGCGGACGAATAGAGAATGGCCCTACCCCAATTCTAATGTTTAACACGCTACAAAGTGGTGCCAACGGACCAATTTGACCTAGCGTCAAGCTACTTGGAGAGTTTGCTGGAGGGTCATCCAGCAAGTTTCTACCTACCCAATCTAACATCAAGCTTTCATCCGTGCAAGACAATTGACCAACGGCTGGTATCAGTCTAGCTTCGGCGATCTGGCCAATGTTTAACGTAAAGAAACCACATTCCAAACGGAAGTCACTCTTCGTATCAATCGGACACAACTGGGTTAGAGTAGGTTCACAGTTGGAGGCAAAGGCCGAATTAGCACCGCAGGCGTTTCCGTCGTTACGGGTCGTATACAATCTACAACTCGTTACAGCACAGGACTCATCTTCGTCCGTGGTCGCTGGATTATCCGCCACTCCATTAGTAGCGGTCATACATATGGTGTAGTTAAAGGCACCTGCGGTCATAGGTGCCGGTAACATAGCGGTAGAACCGCTGGGTGCATTATTAACGGTAAAGGTGTGGTTGGCCGAGTTAGCCGCATCATTGCCAACTAAGTTAACCGTAACCATCCCGCCGTCACTACAAGCGGGTGACGCCGGACCGTTAATGGTAAAAGTAGCATCGCGCCGGGTCGTGACCGTCAGGGTAGCCTCATCAAAAGGGTCGGTAGGAAAACAAGTACCACCGTCTACGGTATAGCGAATGGTAAAGGTTCCGCCGCCATCTGGCACCACCACGTTGCCATCGGGAGCCGTCACACCATCGACAGCGAAGGTTCCACCGGGCGTGGTCATATCAGTCTGCATGATATTGGCTAGACCGAGTGACGTTCCCGGAGCCACACACTGACGCGTGGCATCCTGAAGGTCCGCACGCGGCGTTTCTTCAATGGTTATTTCTTGAGAGGTCATGGTAGTGCAACCATTAACCGAATATTCATAGGTAACCGTATACGTTCCAGGGCCCGCCTCACTGATATCCAGCGTAGCTACCGCATTTCCACCCGATACTTGGTCCGTTAGATTAGCAGACGCATCGGAAGGTACAACAGAAAATGTACCACTATCACCCGGAGCGCTACCTGGTGCCGGTGAAGCGACAAACATGGGATCTGCGTCTTCTGTACAGCGGTCAGTAGGCATACTCATGGTAACATCAACCGTGTAGTCAAAAGTAACACTATTGACGCGTGCATTGAAGGCATTATCTGGACTTAATGGCCCAGGATTCCAGCCTGCCCCGAAA
>JBCDIR010000341.1:0-4424 GCA_038748735.1 Bacteroidota bacterium
ATCGATGACGCCCCCGTGGCGGTGGCCACCTCAGTTGATTCCGTACTCAACTGTGTACGCACTACTATCCTGCTCGATGGAACCGGCTCCACTGCCTACGAAGACCATACCCTAAGCTACGATTGGGGAGACGACCTGACGGGCGCTACCGTAACGATTGACAGCGCTGCTATCTACACCCTTACGGTCACGGACAATCAGAATGGTTGTGAAGACACGGCAAGCAGAGAGATTGTAGACTTCGCCATGAGAATGGGCGTAAGCGCGCAACGATTCAATTGCGAGGTAGATACGGTTGAGCTTTCGGCGGTTTTTACTGGACGGGAAAATCCAGTAAGCTACAGCTGGAGTACGGGAGAAACGGATTCAGTGATAGCAATAACTGAGCCGGATATTTACTCGATAACGATAACCGATCAGGTGACGGGTTGCCAGTTGGAAGATGAGGGGCGTGTAGGCTCTACCTTCACCGTTCCGGACGCAGAAATTTTTGCTCCGGGTGATCGGCTTACCTGTATCACCCCGGAAATTACCCTGGAAGCACCGCTGCCCTCAGACGGTGGCGATCTTGAATACCTCTGGCTCAACGAGACTTTTTCCGATACTTTAGGAACGGCATCTACCCTGACGGTCGATTCGGCAGCGACCTACCAAATGATCCTTTTCAGCGCACTTTCCCGTTGCCCGGATACGGCCTCCTTCGTTATTCAGGCCCTTACCTCCAACGTAATGGCGGATGCCGATGAATTGGACTGTAATAACTCGATTATTGCGCTCTCGGCCGCGGCCAGTGGCGGCTCTGGCAGCTATGCCTACAGTTGGAGTACTGGTTCTACGGGGCTAAGTATCGACGCGGATAGCCCCGGAGAGTACACCGTCCGGGTGACGGATATAGCCAATGGCTGCTCCCAAACGGATACTTTGGTGGTCACTGAGTTCTCACTAGCAGTAAATTCCGATGACCCTATTTTGGGTTGTGGTGAAGAGAATACTACCATTACAACCACCGTGGTCTCGGCCTCCGATCAGCTGACCTATCTCTGGGATGGTGGCTCTACGGAAAGTAGCTTAGTGGTAGACTCTGCGGATATTTACCGAGTAACGGTAACGAACACGGCCACGAACTGTACGTTGGTCGATAGTATTGAAATCACTACGGACGCGAGTATTCCGGTAGCGGAAATCATGGCCAGTGCGGATACGCTTAATTGTGGGGCCGAGTCCATCGTCCTGAGTGCTAGAGGGTCTAGTTCCGGCTCGGGTATGCTCAATTATACTTGGTCGGATGACTCTACGGCGGATACCCTCGTGGTTAGCCAAGCGGGCGTTTACGCCGTGACGGTCACCGACGACGTAAGCGGCTGTACGGACGTAGCCCAAATCCGCATCGAAGAAGACTTCGCTGCCCTAATTGCTACGGTAAGTGCACCCGCTACGGAAATTGATTGTCAGAACCCAACAATCATCCTGACGGCAATGGGTAGTTCTGCCGGTGCACTTACCTACGCATGGAATACGGGCGAGGACGCAGGTGCCATCGACGTTAGTGCAGCCGGGACCTACATTGTAACCGTCACGAGTGCTGGTAACGGCTGCTTTGGCGTGGATTCCATTACCATTACCGAATTCAGTGCAGCGCTTACGAGTGATAATATGCTGCTGACCTGTTTGCAGGACTCTTCAATTTTGGGCGTCGAAATCATCGGCGGCTCAGGAGACTTTACCTATGCTTGGACTGGAGGTGCCACTACCGAGCAACTAGTAGTACGGGCCGCAGGTATTTACGAATTGGAATTGACCGACGTAACGACTAATTGTGTAAGTATGCTGTCCGTTGAAATAACGGAAGACTTCAGTACCCCAACGGCGACCATCACCCCGCCAGACAACGGTGAGCTTGGCTGTGAAAACAATCAGGTGAGCCTCTCGGCCATTGAAAGTACGGGGGCTGGTGACTTAAGTTTTGCCTGGAGTAACGGAGCTACAACCCCCATTGCGGTCATTACCGACCCCGGTGAAGTCTTCGTAACGGTTACCCAATCCACTAATGGTTGTTCTAGTACGGCAAGCTTTATGGTTACCCAAGAGGCTGGATCCCTCGATGCGGAAATTACCCCGGACGATCCTTTACTGAACTGTACGACACCTTCTACGACCTTACGCGTAACGGCCACTGGAGGGACAGCGCCTTACTCCTATGAATGGTCGGGCGCCGGGAACAATACCGATGATTTCCTCGTAGTAGATGCCGGTGGGCAGTACTTTGTTTCCGTCACTGACGCTACTGGTACTTGTACGGACGTTGCCAGTTTCGTAGTGGCGGTCGATACAATCACGCCAGTAGTCACCATTACCCAAACCGCGGATCAGCTAAATTGTGTAACTGCCGAAATTACCCTCTCCGTTCCGGCGAATCCAAACTATACCTACAGTTGGACGGGAGGAGGAGACCAGCCGTCTTTGGTCGTTACGGCTCCGAATACCTACGTGGTGACAGTAACGGATACCACGAACGGTTGTACCTACACCACGGAGGTCGTTATTGATGAAGACAGTGCCGTAACCCCAGCCTCCATTGCTGCAGCCAGTACGGAGCTTAGCTGTGAAGTTCGACGTATTACGTTGGATGCTACCCAAACGGTGCCCGGTAGGACCTTCAGCTACTTATGGGAAGGCGGGGCAACTACGGCCAGGCTGCAAGCGGATACCGTTGGTACCTACCGGGTAACCATTACCGATGATGCCAGTGGCTGTGAGAATACTGCCAGTATCGAGATCACCGGCGGCTTCATTCCTACGGTCTTCGATATTTCCGCACCGGCTGAGCTTTGTGAAGGGGCTGCTTTAGACGTCACCGCCACGGCCACCGAAGCGACGTCCTATTCTTGGACGGGCCCCGATAACTTTTCCGCGGCCACGGCTAACTTCTCCGTTCCTGCGGTCAGCCAAGCGAGCACGGGGACTTACGAACTGGTCGTCACCAAAACGGATGGTTGTAACGATACGACGACCTTCGATCTATTCGTCAACCTGTTACCAAGGGTAGAGATTGTCAGTAACGGCCCGCTGTGTACTGGAGAAGAGTTAGTACTAGAAGAAATCATCGGCCGTGGCTTCAGCTTTGCCTGGAGTGGTCCTGATGGTTTCAGCAGTGCCGACCCGAGCCCGACCATCCCGAATGCTGGGCCTGCCAATGTGGGTGAATACAGCCTCCTCCTAACCGACGCGAATGGCTGCCAGGGCAGTGATCAAACTACGGTGGTGATTAATGACAACCCGACGGTTGATATTCGTTCTACTGCTCCAGTCTGTAAGGGTGTGGATTTAGACCTAGTCGTGGATGCAGAGAGTTCCCTGACTTGGAATTGGACCTTCCCGGATAACACCACTGATACCGGAGATTCGCTGAACATCCTCAACGCCCAGGTACAAGAAGGTACCTACCGAGTGGAGGCCGTAAATGCGAATGGTTGTACCGTTACGGGGCAGACGGAGGTGAGACGTGCCGTTGAAATTGATTTGTCCTCCGGCTTCCTGGTGGGTAACCTCGCCTGCGTGGGGGATAGTATCCGCTTTGTGGATTACTCCGGTGTTACGGACTTAGACGAAGGGGAAATCTTGGCCGCACTGGATACCAGCCAAATTATCTGGCGCTTAGGAGATGGTAGTACGAGTGACGAATTGAACCCCTTCATTGTCTATGATGCTCCGGGAATGTACGACATCAGTCTTGAGATCATTAATGGCGATTGTTCCTACCTTTCTATCGAGAAGACCATCGAGGTAGTGCCTTGTAGCAGCTTGTCACCGGAGACCTTCCTAGAGGCCAACTTGTTCCCTTCCCCTAGTAGAGGTAACTTTACCGTTGATTTAGCTTTACAGGAAACTAGTAACCTTCGGATAGACCTGATGACCCCTTCAGGAACCATTCTTCTTACGAAGTTCTACCAAAACCGGCAGGATTTGACCGAAAACTTCCAGGTGAATGAAGCGGGTATCTATCTTGTAAGGGTACGCCACAAATATGGCGTCAAGACCATTAAAACGGTGGTGTACAAATAAGCCACCTAAGAATTACTACTACTTGAATTTATTTTTTGCGCCGGCACCAATATGGTGTCGGCGTCTTTTTTGCCTTGCTAGCGCCTAGCGAATTTGCCCATGTACCTGCACGTTCGGCCAGCTCAGTGACCACGGCCACGCCCAGAATGAATGAGTGAAGGTGAGGAATAGTGAATGATGGAATGAATTCAATTATCTCTCATTCCGTCATTCTCTCATTCGTTATCATCTAAACATCCCAAAGCAATCGTTGTAACGGTCGGCGGCGCGTTTTCTTTGCAGTTCGCGGCTGTCCGCCAGGTCGATCATGAGGCTAACTTCAAAGGTGGAGCCGAGTCCGCCGGGAACCGTACGCAGTGCGG
>JBCDIR010000342.1:0-4417 GCA_038748735.1 Bacteroidota bacterium
GGTTGACCAAGCGAAGATTGCCATTGCCAACGGTGGTATCGTTGGTCGCGGACCGGGCAACAGTATCCAACGGAATTACCTGCCCTACGCTCACGCCGATTTCATCTACGCGGTGATCTGCGAGGAGTACGGACTAATTGGCGGTTTTATCCTGATTGGGATATACGTGCTGCTGTTTTTCCGGGTGACGCGCTTGGTGACCAAAAGCCCGAAAGCCTTCGGGGCGATGGTCGCGCTGGGGTTAGCGCTGGTGATCGTCGTACAGGCGTTTTTCCACATCGGGATCAATCTCAATGTGTTGCCCGTGACGGGCTTGACTTTACCCTTAATCAGTATGGGTGGAACATCCCTGCTGTTTAATTGCATCGCCTTCGGGGTCATCCTGAGCGTGAGCAAATACATAGAATCCGTAACCGATGACGTCTTTGAAGAGGACCTAGAAGGTCTTGAAGACTTGAATTTTGAGTAGCGATGAGTGAAAAAAATAGTCTACGGATCATCTTTAGCGGCGGCGGCACCGGCGGGCATATCTTCCCAGCCATTGCCATTGCCAACAAAGTAAAAGCCCTAGCGCCCGAGGCCAACATCAGCTTCGTGGGTGCAAAAGGCCGGATGGAAATGGAGCGGGTCCCGAAAGCGGGATACGCCATCGAAGGACTGTGGATTAGCGGCATTCAGCGCAAGCTAACGTTGCAAAACCTGCTGTTCCCCTTGAAATTGTTGAGTAGCTTGTGGAAAGCAAGCAGTATCCTACGTCGGGAACGCCCGCAAGTAGTCGTCGGCACCGGCGGTTACGCGAGTGGCCCGTTGCTAAGAAGAGCTGCGGCTAAAGGTATCCCCACGCTGATCCAGGAGCAAAACGCCTACGCAGGCTTGACCAATAAATGGTTAGCTCCGGTGGTAGATCGCATTTGTGTGGCTTATCCCAATTTGGAGCAATATTTTCCAGCGGAGAAGCTGCTAGAAACGGGTAATCCCGTACGCGAGTCCCTGTTAGCGAACCAACTGGATGCGGCTAGCGCCAAAGCACAATTAGGGTTTGACCCCAATCAACCGCTGATCTTTGTGACGGGCGGTAGTTTGGGCGCTAGAACCCTGAACCGCGCGCTGGCAGCGGCAAAGGGGCAGCTAGCAAATAGCGATTTGCAGGTCCTGTGGCAATGCGGCAAGCTCTACGAAGCGGAGTACCGCAACAGTGCTACGGCGCAATTGAACAGCGTAAAACTCCAAGCCTTCGTCGATGACATGACCGTGGCCTACGCTGCGGCCGACGTGGTTATCTGCCGGGCGGGGGCATTGACGATAGCGGAAATTTGCCTACTGGGTAAAGCCGCCGTACTGGTCCCATCGCCTAACGTGGCCGAAGATCACCAAACGAAAAACGCCTTGGCCCTTTCGAACGCGGGAGCGGCCATCACGATAAAAGACAGCGCAGCGGAAGCGGAAATGATCGCCACAGCTGCGGATTTGATTAACCAACCCGACCGCCGGTTGAGTATTGCGGATAACGCCAAAAAGATGGCTTATCCCGCTGCTACGGAGCGCATTGCGCGCGAAGTTTTGCGATTGGCACGGGGACGGTAGAGGGACTCGTCTCGGCTTAGCCGAGACTAGGGTAGAGGGTAGAGGGACAGTGAGTCGTTAGGATTAGTGGATTTTTAATGACGATGAACTGCCCTTGTCCCTCTACCCAGAATCTCAGCTTACTCATCGGCTAAGCCGAGACAAGCGAGACTTGCTACTAAACCTATGCAGTTAGACAACATCCATAGCATCTACTTCGTCGGCATCGGCGGTATCGGGATGAGTGCCATTGCGCGCTACTTCAACGGAAGGGGCGTGACCGTGGCGGGCTACGACCGAACGGCGACGCCACTGACGAAGGCGCTGGAAGCGGAGGGTATCACGGTGCGCTACGCGGAGGATGTGGAGAGTTTGCCGAAAGCGGTGGACTTGGTGGTGTATACGCCGGCGGTGCCGGAGACGCATACGGAATTGCGGTGGTTTCGCGCCAACGACTACCCGGTCTACAAGCGCAGCCAAGTGCTGGGCGTTATCAGCGAAGGGATGCGAACGGTGGCCATTGCGGGTACGCACGGCAAGACGACGACCTCGACCCTAACGACGCATCTGTTACGGGCGGGTGGCGTAGATTGTAACGCTTTTTTGGGTGGTGTGGCGCGTAATTTTGCGAGCAACTTCGTCGAAGGAGAAAGCGATTGGGTAGTGATCGAAGCGGACGAGTTTGACCGTTCCTTCTTGACGCTGACGCCGGAAGTAGCCACGATTATGTCCATGGATGCCGATCATTTGGACATCTACGGTGATGAGCAGAGCTTGTTAGACACGGGTTTTCTCGCTTTCGCGCAACGCATGAAGCCCCACGGAAAGCTGTGGGTACGGGCGGGTTTGGAACACCATTTTACCGGGCCCTACCAAGTGCGAAGTTTCGGGATCGAAACGGGGGAGATACAAGCCAAAAACCTGCGGGTAGAGAACGGCTACTTCGTATTTAACTACGAATCGGAGGAGGTTAAAATCGCAGGTTTACAGCATCCACACCCAGGACGGCATAATGTGGAGAATGCGCTGGCCGCCATTACCGTGGCGCTGGAATTGGGGGTTGCCCCCACGGCCATCCACGCGGGGCTACTGAGTTTTCGGGGCATTGGCCGACGCTTCGAGTTTCACCTGCGGACGGACGAGATCGTCTACATTGACGACTACGCCCACCATCCGACGGAATTGGAAGCAGCCATCGGCGCAGCCCGTGAATTGTATCCGGACAAAAAGTTGACCGGGGTTTTTCAACCGCATTTGTTCACCCGCACGCGGGACTTCGTGGAAGGTTTCGCCGCGGCTTTGGACCAACTGGACGAAATTTATTTACTGGACATTTATCCAGCACGGGAGGAACCTATACCAGGGGTGACTTCGCAGTTGATAAAAGATCACATGAAAAAGGAGTCGTGTCAATTGTTGAGCAAGGAGGCGTTTTTGGCTCGCTTGCCGCAATTGTCGCCGGAGGTCCTCCTGACGTTGGGGGCCGGAGATATTGATACGTTGGTGGAACCCGTGAGGGAGCTCCTTCGTCGCGGATAGTGTTCGCGTTGCTCACGGTGGTACTCGCTACGCTCGTGGGTGTGCTCTCCCGTACCTTCGGTCGGGATCGTGGTGGTATTCGCTGCGCTCATGGTGCAAGCTCCTTCGTCGCGGGGGTGCTCGCTACGCTCACGGGAGGTACACGTAAGAGCAGCCCGTGACCGAAGGGAACACCACCATCCGGCGCAGCCGATACCGCCACGCCGCAGCGAAGCTGCAAGTACCACCAAACCCTCGGTTAGTCGAGAGGTATTGCCAACGAGCTGAGATTGACGAATCAGCACTACCCGTTGCGGACAGTGTGAAACTAGGGGCATAAGCGTGAGGGATGGGAGGTGTTGTTTGAACGAAGCGATACTGGCTTTGCCAGGAGCGTGGAGAGAGTGCCGGACAGCCCGACCCGAAGGGGCACGCCCAAAAAAATAAAGAAAGACCATGGCCAAACGCAAAGGCAAGGCAAAAAACGAGATCATTAAAACCCTCCGCTTACTAGCGTGGGGCGGGGTCTTATTGCTGATTGCGAGCTTGGTGCTGGGGGCGATGAAGCGGAAGGAAGGCGCGAAGGTGGAGGACATCGCCGTAAAGATTGCGCCACTGGCGAGTGGGAATTTCCTCATCAATGAGGAGGACGTGCCGAAGCTACTGGAAGAGCGTTTCGCCTTACCGCTAACGGATTTTCCCGTTGGGGAAGTTAATATGGAGCGCCTGGAACGCGTGCTAGAAGAGCATCCTTTCGTAGGACAGGCGGAGGCGTACATGGACGCAAAAAATACGATTCACATCGAGCTGGTCCAACGGGAACCACTGCTGCGAGTGATGGATAATAATGGCTTGAATTATTACTTGGATTCGGAAGGGTACGAAATGCCACCTAGCCCCCACTACGCGGCGCGGCTGCGGGTGGCTACGGGCAATATTCCGCCACCGGAGGAAGGGTTTTTGGACAACGATAATCACCTCCTGAACCAAGTATTTCGCCTAGATCAACTGCTCCGTGCCGATCCATTTTTGGATGCACTGATTGAGCAAATCTACGTGAACAAGCGCGGCGAGCTGGTGCTGAGTCCCAAAATTGGGCGGCAGACCATTCAGTTCGGGCGCTTTACGCAAGCCGAGGATAAATTGAAACGATTGAAAGTATTTTACCGGGAGGGCCTCCCCTACAAAGGTTGGCAGGCTTACCGGTCTTTTGATCTTCGCTATAACGGACAAGTTGTTTGCAAGAAGCGCTAGTGCGCAGGTGGTGAAGTGGTGAAGTAGTGGAGTGGTGAGGTGGTACGTGTACCACAAAATCACCACCCCACCACCTCACCAC
>JBCDIR010000343.1:0-4415 GCA_038748735.1 Bacteroidota bacterium
CTAAGTTTTCCGCAAATAAATAACTCATCCCCAGGGTACCCTTCAGCGTTTCCGACCAATCCTGCTGCCAGGATACGTCCGCGCCAATAAACAGCGCATCGACTTGATCGTAAATAAAGACGGGCATCGGACCTCTGATGGTACCAACAACGGCCAGGGGACGATCAAAAATGTAGTTCCGAATGTAGTGGGTGTAAGCAGTGAGGGTAAAGGCACTCTTGCGCCGCTGCGTCCGCCATTCGTTAATCCATTTATAGCCTTGTTCCGCTTCGATATTACTTTCGTCTAGTTCGATCACTCGGTCGGTTCGGAACGCTCCGCCCTCATTGGCGTCGGTGTAGTAACGTAGCAAACCGAAAGTAGATTTAAAGCCGTGTTGCCCAAAGCTGTACAGCTCTGCCATGTTCGGCGTACGCCAAGCGGTGGCTAAGTTTGTCCTAAACGTTTGTCGGTCGGTTAGGTTCACGATGTAACCCAGGGAAGCCGTCACGTTTGTGAAGTTATATTCGTCCCGGAAAACATCTTGGTTCGTTTCCCGACCGCGGACATTGTTGTATTCGTGGTCCAAACGAATCCCTAACTCGAACGTGCTGGCGTTGAACTGAAAGCTTTCTACCGCAAAAGCGCTCACCCGTGCCGTATTATAGTTGGGAATGAAAGGCGTGGTTTGCGTCCCGGGGTTATTGTCATTGTTTTGGGTGAAAAACTGTACGCCCACCAGACCATTTAATCGCAACCACTCCGGATGTTCCCACTCCAATTGAAAATCGTTGGTGAGTAAGTCGAGGTCAATGATCGGTAAGTTGGCGTTGCGGCGAACGTCAAACTCGTCCCGTTGGTTGAGTTGGCTACCGATGCGCAGCGTCAGTTTTGCATCATCTGCGTAGCGCCAGTTGGCTTCTACTTTGCCTAAATGATGTTGAACCAGTTGACTGGGTTGGTTGATGTCGAAAGAAAAATCGTTGATAATGGCGGGTTGAGCCGCATTGACGGCTTGCACGAAGGCTGCCCCACTATTGGCGATGGATGATCGTAGCAGCCCCAGGTTTTGTCGCAAATAGCTGTAGTAGACCTTGAAGCTCAGTTGGTTGCTCAAACGATAACGCAAGCCACCGTGAATGGATTGCTCCTCTTTACCAGTATTCGTGAGGGAGTAATCCGGGCTGCGTTGGTCGCCCCGCCGGGTGTAGCTGCCGCCTAAGTGATAGCTCCAATTATCCCATCCTTTTCCGAGCTCGAAATTGGCAAAATAGCCGTTGCCGTTGGTCTGATAGCCCGTTCCTACTTTCGATTTAAAGGGACGCTCGAAGTGGAGTGGGTCACCGTTTACCACGATGGCTCCTCCCAGTGCTTCGGGACCGTAGCGCACGCCCGCCGCGCCCTTCAGTACCGTTACGCGGTTAGCGGCGGCGATGTCGATTTCGGGAGCTTGATCGCTACCCCAGTTCTGGAAGCCGTGCTTGACGCCATTGTTCAGAATCAATACCCGATTACCGTATAAACCGTGGATAACGGGAAGTTGCACGTTGTTACCCGCCGAAG
The DNA here is from genome assembly GCA_038748735.1 of Bacteroidota bacterium. Classification (GTDB taxonomy): domain Bacteria; phylum Bacteroidota; class Bacteroidia; order Chitinophagales; family Saprospiraceae; genus Lewinella. The sequence goes on from JBCDIR010000343.1 coordinate 1,543, forward strand.
TGAAGGTGACGCCCGTAATGCTAGACAGAGCCGCCGCCAGGGACTGGGTCGGGTTGGCAGATAGGACAGATTTATTGATGCTTTCTTGGGCAATGGAAACCGTGCCTTCTGCTTTGCTTCTGGCTGCGGTAACGGTCACGGCATCTAAGGCACTGATTTGTTTTTCCAGGTAGATCGTTACTTGGTCGTTTGACGGATAGCTTACCCGGTAAGTCGTATCCGCATAGCCAAGGTTAGAAATAACCACCTGACTGCTGGATGGACACAGTTGCTGGAGTTGAAAATTACCGTCAACATCCGTGAGCGCAAATTTTTGCGTACCCTTGACCACTATTTGTGCGTAAGGCAATGTTTCCTTGGTCTCTGCATCCAAAACGACTCCTCGCAATTCGTACTTACACGAGTCCGCTTGCTGTGCTAGCAGCGTACTGCTCAGTACAAACAGTAAGGCAAATAAAAACAAGAGTTGTTTCATATTGGTAATACTATGGGGAAACTGGCCGCAAAGGTACTTAACCTATTTGTTAATGCAACAGTGTTGCAGTAATTTTATGTCATGGTGTTGCCAGAAAGACAAAATAGGTCCGACGGTATAATTTCCAAACGCTGTGATTTTAAGTATATCTTTGTAGTAGAAATTACACCAATGGCAATAGCAAAAATCGGTATCATCAACGTCTCGGATCGGGCTTCCCGTGGAGAGTACGAAGACATTCCGGGCAAGGCGGTGATCGCCACGCTCAATGATTACCTCCTGAGCGAGTGGACGCCCGTCTACGCCGTCATCCCCGACGAACAGGACCAAATTGCGGCAAAGCTCACGGAAATGGCCGACGTGTCAGGCTGCTGCCTCATTGTCACCACGGGCGGTACCGGCCCCGCACTGCGTGACGTTACGCCCGAAGCCACCGAGCAGGTTTGCCAAAAAATGATGCCCGGTTTTGGCGAACAGATGCGGCGGGTGAGCTTGCAGTACGTTCCCACGGCCATCCTCTCCCGGCAGACGGCGGGTATCCGCAATAATACGCTCATTGTCAATCTACCCGGTAAGCCCAAATCCATCCGCGAGTGCCTAGACGCCGTCTTTCCCGCCATTCCCTACTGCATTGATCTCATCGAAGGTCCGTATTTGGAGGCTAACCCGGAGGTGATTAAGGTGTTTCGGCCCAAGTCGGCGCTGCGGAAGTAATTACAAGTTTTTTTCGTAAAAATTACTGATGGTACGAAAGTTAGGTTTTTGGAAAGAATGTGGCTGGCCCCACGGCGTGGATTCCGTTCCTTCCGAAATTACGGAATATGTAGAAGGACACTACACGGTAGATAACAGCGTACTTAAGTACTTAGAAAGTGGTATCGCCATCATGGGATTACGAAGTTTGGCTTATTGTCCTTTTGGTAGAGAGATGACGGGTGGCTGGGTAATCTCCACTGATGGTGTTTTTATCTGGACGAGCCAGTACGTATACTACGTCAAACGCGGCGTACTTCCTATGGACGAGAACTTGTTAGCGTATATGGCTGAGCAGCAATATTGCGTACCATCTGTCGATGCCATTGATGCCAACCAGTTGACAGCTGTCAAGAAAGCTATATAGTGTCTCCGTCTTTGATATCATTCTCTTTCGCAAGCACATTCTCGGCCTGCAGCCCTTCATGGAACCAGAACGACTCATCGCCGCTGACGTCAACCAATCCGGTTCGGTGACCGTAGTTGATCTGATCCAGATGCGCAAACTGATCTTGAATTATTACGATGAATTTCCCAACGCCCCGAGTTGGCGGTTCATTCCTGCTGATTATGAGTTTCCGATTCCTACTAACCCTTGGTTCGAGCCATTTCCCACGCAGATGGAGCTAAGTCCAACATCGCCAGTAGCTAACTTTGTTCCTCACTTCACCGGTATCAAAATCGGCGACGTCAACGGCTCCGTAATTCCGAATTAGTCACCGCACCCCGCAGCCGCTCCGGATGTGTATATACATTTAGGCGGTCTTTTTTTACAAATCCAATCAAGGTCATGCCACTGGCTTCTGCTTGCGCTATGGCCAACGAAGACGGCGCACCAATGGCCGCGAGAACGGGCGTACCCGCCATGGCCGCTTTCTGGACCAACTCAAAACTCACCCGTCCGCTGACGAGGACGAGGTGTTCCCGCCAGGGGAGGTCGTCCGTTTGGAGGGCTTGGCCCAGTAGTTTATCCAGCGCATTGTGGCGGCCGACGTCTTCTTGTACGTCCAGCAGTTGCCCGTCGGGGCGGAAACGAGCGGCGGCGTGCATCCCCCCCGTCTGGGTAAAGAGGGCTTGCTGTTGACGGAGTTGCTCCGGTAGCTGACAGATTAAGGCCGGAGGGATTTGTGGACTATTGGCGGGTGGGAAATAGCAGCGCACGGGGTCTAGTTGGTCGAGGTGCTGCTTGCCGCAAACGCCACAGCTAGCGGTGCTGGGGCCACGTCGTTGGTGCTGACTTTCGTCCAAAACGATATGCTCTGCGAGTTGGAGGACAATCTCGCTATTACCTGGATTAGCTTGCACTTTGACTACGTCCGCTCGGCGGTGGATAATGCCTTCCGCAAACAAATAACCCAGCGCTAATGCCGCATCCTGCCCCGGTGAACGCATGGTAATGGCTAAGTCCGTAAGCCGCCGCGCCTTGTTCGTACCCGTACGTAAACGAATGGCCAAGGCCGCCTCAGGGCTGATCGGATCGTCGGGTAATGCACGAAAACTATCGTTATGGTAGCGAATGGTCATGAGTAGGAGTCATTTTTTGACTTATTAGACTTGTTCTGCTAGGCATGAATGAGCGAAAGTGTAGCAAATTTTGTTCTGAATGAGGCAAAAAACGCAGGCATAGCCTTAGCTACGGCGAGGC
>JBCDIR010000344.1:0-4415 GCA_038748735.1 Bacteroidota bacterium
AGTTTGTACAATTACTTTAGCAAGCTGTACGTCTACCACGCCGTGGCCAAAAAAGCGGAAGGCGATATTTTGAAGGCGATGGGCTTACGCTCCTCGTTTTTCTTACGTGAATACCGGGCCGCCGCCCGTCAGTTTCCTTTCCGGAAAACGGAAATGGTCATTCATCTTCTGCGGGAGTACGACCTCAAAGGGAAGGGCGTGGGCTACAATAGCACGGGTAAACCCGAAGGCGAGTTGCTTAAAGAAATGACTTGGCGTATTTTGCACGTTTAAATGATAGAAAACAATACCCTACCAATTTCCAACTTTTATGAAAAACGCATTAACTATTCTAGCAGTGCTACTGCCGTTGTTGGCTACGGCCCAATTTTCCACCGTTGAGCAAAGCGAACTTACCGTCATTGTCACCGACGGCACTTTTGAATCGCAGCATAGCCCCCAACGGGCGGCGGGTGACGCTAGATATACCGACCCGATTCGTTCCCTCGGCATGCAGGATGCGCTCCAAGCCGGAGCTTTCACCGAACGTCCTGACTTTGGGGTGATGGGCTTCCTCCTCGTATTCTGTGTCAATGATTCGGTGGGCGGAAAGCAGGGCGAACTAGAAATCAACGGCAACACCTATTATGGTATCTACCGGCTTATCCGCCAAAAACTCCGTTCCGACGAAGAAGTACCGGAGGGCATGACTTCCTACCGAATTAAAGGAACCGTCTTTTTCCTCGGTATTTCTTAGCCTATGAAATTTGGTAAACTTTCGGATATCACCACCGTCGATTTTCGCTTGGCGGAAACCGAAGCCAGCAACGCAGATTTCCTAGCGCCCGTTGCCAGCGAACGCCTAGCCGTTTACGTCGGTTGCACGGGTTGGGGAATGCCCCAGTGGGTAGCGCGGTGGTATCCGAAAGGGACCAAGAGCAAAGATTTTTTGGCGGCTTACGCCCAACAGTTCAACACCATCGAACTGAACACAACGCACTACCGCATCCCCGACGGGGCAACGGTAGACAAGTGGTGTACTGCCGTCCCCGCCGACTTTCGGTTTTGCCCCAAAGTACCGCAGCGCATCAGCCACAGCAAGCAGTTGGGCTTGGGTGGCGATCAACTGCCCTTATTCTGGGAAAGTTTAGCCCGCTTTGCGTCCAAGCTGGGGGCGTCGTTTATGCAGTTACCCCCCTATTTCGGTTTTGATCGCTTGGCGCAATTGCAGCACTTTCTGAGCATCTGGCCCGCCGAATATCCGCTGTCCGTAGAGTTTCGTCACGAGAGCTGGTTTGCGGATGAGCAACGCATCCTAGATTGGTCGGCGATGCTGCGGGAGGAAGGTGTCGGGGCAGTGATTACCGACGTAGCGGGTCGCCGTGACGTGCTGCACGATCAAATTACGCAGCCGTTCAGTGTAGTAAGGTTTGTGGGTAATGGCCTGGTCCCCAGCGATTTTCGCCGCGCTGACGCTTGGGTGGCGCGTATGTTGGAATGGCAAAAGATAGGCCTCAGCGATCTATACTTCTTTCCTCACCAACCGGACAACGTCCACGCGCCAGAAATGTGCGCTTATTTGGTAGAACAACTACAAGCCCGGGGCCTCAACACCCGCGGTCCCCAACTCATCAAAGCCAGCGACGAGGGACAGCAGATTTCACTCTTTTGATTTCGCCAGTTTATCGACGGTAGCTTGGTTGAAAATGTCTAAGGTCACGTCCCTAACCTTCAAGAACACCTCACGGATCGCACAATTTTCCTCTTCCTGACACTCCTCACAGGGGGTGTAGTAGTTGAGCGAAACGCAGGGCATTAGCGCGATGGGCCCATCCATAATGCGCATGATTTCCGTGAAGGAAATATCGGAAGGTTGCTTCAGTAAGCGATACCCGCCGTAGCGTCCCCGCTTACTGACAAGGATGCGTTGGTTGCACAATTCGCGCAGGATGGTTTCTAGAAACTTTTGGGGAATATGTTCCGCTTTTGCAATTTCGGAGGCAAAGATGGAGCGATCATCCCCCTCGTTGCGGGCGATGTAGAGGATAGCCTTGATGGCGTATTTGCATTTCTTGGAAACCATAGAGGAAAGATATAAAATCTATTTCTTCCGAAAGAAAATATTGATCGGCACGCCCGTGAAGTTGTAGTTTTCGCGCAACTGATTTTCCAAATATCCTTTGTAACTGTCCCGAATATGCTTGGGATTGCTACAAAAGAAAACGAAAGAAGGATGAGCGACGGGCAACTGCGTCACGAACTTAATCTTCGGCATGCGTCCGCGGTGTACGGGTGGTCCGTAGCGCTCAATGGCAGCTAGCATGGTCTCGTTAAGCTTCGAGGTAGCGATGCGACGCGTGCGGTTTTCGTAGACCTCCAAAGCCAGCTCAATTGCTTTGAAAATACGCTGCTTCTCCAGTGCGGATACAAAGATAATGGGCAGGTCATTAAACGGCGCGAAGCGACGACGAATTTCCTTTTCCATATCGCGGGCCGTATTGGTTTCCTTTTCCAGCAGGTCCCACTTATTGACCAAGATCACGATTCCTTTGTTGCGCTTTTGCGCTAAGCGAAAAATGCTCAAATCCTGCGCTTCTACCCCGAGGGTGGCGTCGAGCATGAGGAGTACCACATCCGATTCGTCCAGGGCTTTGATGGCGCGCATCACGGAGTAAAACTCTAGGTCTTCGTGGACTTTGCTCTTCTTGCGCATTCCTGCCGTGTCAATGAGCAAAAACTCCTTATCGAATTTGTTGTAGTGGGTATGAATAGAATCGCGCGTCGTCCCCGCGATGTCCGTCACGATGTTACGGTCTTCCCCTAGCAGGGCATTCGTCAAACTCGACTTGCCGACGTTGGGTTGACCCACAATGGCAATCCGGGGCAAGGTAGATTCTTCTGCCTCATCTTCTCCGAGGTGCTCGGTCACGGCGTCCAGTAATTCGCCCGTGCCGCTGCCCGTCATGGAAGACAAAAAGAAGGTGTTTTCAAAACCGAGGCTCCAAAATTCGTTGGCGTCGAGTTGACGCTGTTGGTTTTCGACCTTGTTAACGGCGAGCATCACGGGGCGCTTGGTCCGGCGCAGCATCTCGGCAACTTGTTCGTCCAAATCGGTCAAGCCAGTACTCACGTCAACCATGAAGATGAGCACATCGGCTTCTTCGATGGCGATGGTAACTTGCGAACGAATAGCCGCTTCAAAAACATCGTCCGAATTGCGTACAAAACCGCCCGTGTCGATAACGGTGAAGTTCTTACCGTTCCAAAAACTGGAACCGTACTGGCGATCACGGGTCACCCCGCTTTCATCGTCGATGATCGCTTGTCGCTCCCCAATGAGCCGATTGAAGAGCGTAGACTTACCCACATTTGGACGCCCGACTATGGCGACGATATTTCCCATAAAATGAAATTTGAAACAGCCCGCAAAAGTACGTCAAAAGCTACGCCCCCGCAAGTGTTGTTCTGCCCTGGCTTTTTGAAAACAAAAACCAAGTGTAATCGGCAGTGCTGGATGGCTGCGCTAGCGGGGTTTTCACAGAGGACACAAAGCGGCTCACGGAGCACACCGAGCGTTTAATCCTTCTCTGCGCACTCGGTGAGCCCCTCAGCGATCTCCGTGCTAACCAAGGTCGAACAATTCTACTGCACCAACACTTTCTGCCAAATGGCCGTTTGCGTATCCAAATCGAAAATGCGAACGTGGTAAGTAGCCGCCGGGATACCCTGCACTGAGAGTGCAACACCGGGCGTAGCTTCCCGCACCAGTCGACCGGACCAGTCGTAGATGCCCAATTGCCAGCGCAAGGTAGCAGCAGCTTTTACTTGTAGCACATCAGTGGTCGGATTAGGATAAAGGGTAGCCCCTCGTAGCGCTTCCGGCACCTCCTCCGTAGCAACGACGAAGCCGCAGAGCAGGTCGTGAATGAATTCGCTGGTAAAGGCTACGGACTCGTTGAAGCCCTCGGGGGTTAGTAAGTAACTGACGTGGCCAATACTGCCTTCAATGGTTCTCAAGCGATTTGGAATACCCAATTCGTCGGCGCGCATTTGTAACACTAAACTACCTTCCAGCGGAGCAAGTGGTATACCAAAGTAAGTAGCAAAATCGGCATCGTAAGGTACCACTCCATCGCCATCATCGTGAATGCTGACGAAGGGTGGATCATCGGCATCCATCCAAGTGGCGGTACTCAATCCGCCCGATAAATTAATGTAGCCCTGAATGCTAGACGAGTATTCATAATTGTCACTGGTGTTCCCTGCAAACCCACCATTATCATCAATAAAACCTTGAATGACTTCATTTATGTCGTCACCAGCGTCCATGACCGCAGCGTGGGCCGCGCAGATAGCACCGGCGGATACCCCTCCGGCGTAGACATGATCCGGGTCAATGCGGAATTGGTTATCGGTAGCGGCATCCTCGCGCATGA
>JBCDIR010000345.1:0-4404 GCA_038748735.1 Bacteroidota bacterium
AGCTTCACCACTATAATTTCCGTTCTTCAGCAGATTGCTGTTTGAGTAATCCCATTCGCAATTCGACAGCTTCATTTTCATAACCTAATGCTTAATTACTCCGGCAATTTAGCACCTAACAATCCTTTCAAACCTATTTTCTACTACAACACTACTACTACAAACCACTTATATAAGGGATAAACGGCCATTAGACAGGATTTTATTTGGGCCATGCCTGCGTTCCGCCTTAACCGGTGGCTAGGCGGAACTCGGCACCGCCCTGCCTCCCACAGGGAGGGTGTTTCGCTCTTAGGGGCAAGCCACAATGGGCTTGCCCCTACCGCTACACCCGCATTGTCCTTGCGCGCTCCGCGCCCCGTCGCCCCGCCTTTTGCGGCGCGGTAAAACGACAAATGCCGCCCCCATTTCTGGGGGCGGCATTCGCTTACACAATGCACAGGCAGAGACGCAATGTCTTGCGTCTCTACCGTGCGTTATCTAACGACCACCATTTGCTTGGTAGCCGTGTATTCACCGGCAGTCAACGTATACGTTAACACGCCGGTTTCTGTCTTGATCTGATCTCGCGTGAGCGCTAACTTGTTGTAGCCCGCCGCGAAGTTGTCGTTGATTACGTATAGTACGCGTCCCCGTACATCCGTTACCGTCAAGGTCACCTCCGCATCTTCTGGCAGGTTAAAACCGATGAAGGTTTCCACCTGGAAGGGGTTCGGTACGTTTTGGTACAAGGCAAACTCCGGTCCGACCATCGTCACAGGTACGAAGTGGATACCGACGTCTGTCATATCGCCACCACGATAAGCTTCTGCCACCGTGTAGCGGCTAGAGATGCTTAGCGCGTCGTGTAGTTCAATGTCCTCCGTAGCGCGCACGACTAGGCTGAAGAGTACATCTTCACTACTAGTGCGTTGTGTGCTAGCGAAGTCCTGGTTCCAAGACGTTGTAATCATACCTTCACTTGCGTAACGCAGGCCGAAATTACCCGCTTGCGCCACCCCGTATTCGATGTCTACCAGCTCCAGGCCGTTGAGGGCCAAAGTAGCTTGGTAGCCCTCCACAGTCGCCATATTGCGACCGCGGAAGGATACCGTATACGTATTACCGGCGTTCAAGCTCATGTCGTCCACCTCCAGATCGAAGCGACCGTTCAGTGTACGATCATCCCCTTGCTGCGCATTGGCGATGGCTGAGCCGTTCACGTCACCGATCTTGATGGCTACAAAGTCGGCGTTGGTAATAATAGCATTCAGGTTATTGAAGTTTCTGACCTCGGGGAACTCCTCTGCCCACGGGTTAGCTACGTTGGGGAAGTTGTAACCTCCTTCGACGAAACGCCAGCTCGTGTTGTTTGAGAATTCCGTAATCACGTTCAGGATCAGCTTACGGATCTGGATTAAGTCCAGGGTCGTAATCGTGTTCGAGCGGTTGGCATCCGCCGCAATCCGCTTGTACGGGCTATCCAACGGTTGTACCGCTAGGATGTGCTTGCTGATCTTCACTATATCAAAGGTAGTTACCCCATTGATGTGGTTGCTGTTGTTGTACGGCGTTACCGTGTAGTCACCACCTACGTTCAGGTTCGTGAAGCTATATGCTCCGTCTACCGTTGTGGTCATGGTGTTGGCCATGCTACCGCTGAGGTTGACTTCCACATGCTCTACCGTTACGTCGTTCTCCGTAGCGATCACACCCGCGATCGTTCCTTCATCGTCAGCGTCAGGACAATTCTCGTGTGCTTGTACTAAGATGTACGTTTCACAGTAGTCGTAGTTACCTTCTTCGTCGAATGCGTAGACGTATACGATGGTCGTATTATCGTCATCCTGATTCAAGACTAAGCCGGTATCATCCGGGCTAGGCTCCCAATCTGGTCCTTGCGCTTCCACGAAGGCCGCACGGTAGATCGCGTAGCTCGTCACTTGAGGATCATCCGAGAACGGTAAATCCGCATCCGGGTCCTGACCCGTACAATCCGTAATGGGTGAGCCTTCAAAGTCACTGGCCCAGATGGCCATCTCACAGCCGTCGCCGCTTAGCGTTGGCATCAGCGTGACCGTCAAACCGTTAATACATACCGGTGCCGGTCCTTTGCAGTCTACGACGTCAAAGTCGATAATGACACTAGACTGGTTACCACAGCCATCTTCTACCAGTACACGTACGGCGTGGACAATGTTGTCACCCATCGCGCTAGTGATGATCGGGAAGGTACCCTCAAAGACGAAGTCACCGTCACCGAAACTCGTAATGTTGCCCATCACGTTGGCGTCACTAACGAATTCATTCGCCTTGATTTCACCATCATTGTTCGCATCCACTGCAAAAGCGTCTAGCTCCGCACTTACGATGCTTACTACTAGGTTACCGTCGTTGTCGAATAACTCACAATCGTCATCTACGCTGAATCGAATGGCTACTTCCTCTTGGCAGTCACCATCGTCATCACCGAATTGGCCAAATGCTAGGTCAGGGCAGTTAATCGTAGGACCACCAAAGGTGTCTACCGTTACTACTGGTACCGTTGTGTCGAATACTTTCACAAACTGCGTGTAGATATAGCGTCCGTAGTTGCGACGACCGAACTGATCCGCAGGGATACAAGGCCACTGGTTACCAGGAATGTTGTCGTAGCGTACATCTGGAATGCTAGAATCGCCATCCGCACCCGGATCGTGGCTGCGGTCGATGATCAATACGTACTGTACTCCCGTAGTGGCTCCTGTTGGATCACACTCAATAGGACCTACTCCTAACGTTTCTACGCTCACGATGGGGCGCTCCGCTTCTTCTACCGAACGGTCAATCGCTAAAGATTCACCGTCATCTTCCGTGATGCGTGGGAGAACTAGTCCTTCGTACTCACCATCCCAGACACACCAGTTGATGACGTCGTAGGTTACGGAGTACTTATAGCACTCATCGCCCGTTGCCTCAAAACGTACTTGGTCACCAATGTTGATGTTGAACACATCGCAACCGACCGTTTCCGTTACTACCGTAGCAGGATCTACCTCACCACAATCGGAGCTATCATCCTCTGGGAAGTCGATGACAAAATCATGCACTTCCGTAATCGTAATCACCTGTACACAAGTGTTCGTCGAAGCGAATACTTCGTTGGACGTGATGCCGTCACTTGCGTCGCCGTCGGGACGGAGTTGCCAAGCACGGAACGAACGACGAATCGTTCCCCAACCGCACTCGTTCAAGTTCAGTTGTGGACTACGCTCAATGATCGTATCCATGGCACAGTTATCCGTACCCGTAGCTGCACCGAAGAGCGCATCCATCATCAGGCTCGTACCGGCAAAGTCCGTAGCGTAGGCTGCGGCCAAGTCACCGGGGAAAGTCAGTGGCAGGTCCTGACAAGTCAACGTCTGATCGGCCGGAGCAAAGCAGGTGGGGTTGATCTTGTCTTCCGGCGTAATGACCATCCAACAGATATTCTGGTTACCAGAAGCATCCGTAACACGGAGTTCAATCTTGATCTCCCGATCAATATCGCAGCAAAGGAAGTCAATGAAGTCTCCCCAAGGACTGAAGCTGTTCTCGTTATCGCTACACGTATCGTCTGCCCAAAAGTTGCGGCGTACTTCTAGCGTTACTACGCCGCAGTTGTCACTGGAACCTTCGTCCACATCCGTTGCGAAAATGCGAGCGATACCTTCAATACCGTTGGCCACGTCACCGCCACCCAAAGATACATTCAGTTCGTCGTCACAAACAGCGTATGGCTCAATCAAGTCACGTACCTCGAATGGACAATCGAGTATCCTAGTATTTCCACAGTCATCCGTAGCTTCGTAGCGGAAGTAGAACTGGCCTACTGGAACTCCGGTCACTAAACGTGAAGCAGCAGTTGGAGATACGTAAGCCACAAAGGCGTTCGTACCTTGCTCAAAGATTGTTGTTGCAATACTGATGTTACTGGAGCAATTATCCGTCACACTTGGCAGCGGTGCTATAAAGTTCGCGGTACAATCGTTCGGTGCTAGCGAGAATACGGTTGGATTATCAGGCGTACCGTCACCGTCCGTATCATAACTTGGGCAAGTCAGTATCGGAGCAATCGTGTCCGTAATCTTGACCAGTTGCGTGAACGTAAAGGCTGCGCCCACATCACACTTGTCCGTTACCGTCCAAGTCCGGTTGAACTTGTAACCTACATCACAAGAGACGATCACCGGGCTGTCCGAGAAGGACGCGCCAAGGTTACAGTAGCTAGCGTTACCCAGTATATCGTACGTACCGAAGAAGGTCGTTACGGAGAATAACCCGGTCGTGTCAGGAATTGGATTGCCATTGGGCAACATTGCAAATTCCGTACCACAAGGAATCTCCACTACGTCCGGGATATTATTAATATCCGCGATAGTAGGCTTACGAATCGTAATCTCCTGC
>JBCDIR010000346.1:0-4403 GCA_038748735.1 Bacteroidota bacterium
GACCCATGCTAGTCAAAATTGCCCCCAATGGACTAATTGATGGATGCGAGCAATTCAGCTCTTGCATAGCAGTACATGATTACACCTTACCAACCCAAAGCATAACGTGGACTAGGTCATCTGCGCCTCCACTTCCTGACTTAGATGTGGTGCTAGAACCACAACACGGCATACAAACGATCGAATTCTGCGGCACTCCACTACCACCAAAGCCGACGTTTCATCTTCCCGACACCATTTGCCAGCAAGCGTGCGTCACGGCGGACAGCTTGCGTAATGATTTGGCACATCACGTAGAATGGCACATTGCCGGCCATCAGTTAGATTCTGTAACAACCAATAACGTGTTAACGTTCTGCTTCACCGAACCGGGAGATTATGAAATTACCCAGACCATCTGGCTACTGGGTTGCAACGAATCTTACACACGTATCATCCATGTCTTGGCGGACGATCTTGTTGCTTTTCTACCCAATGAAGAACTGGCTTGTGGTGAGTATCTAAGCTTATCCCCCTCGCCAGGTGATCGGCCGCTCCGTACTTTTCAGTGGAACACAGGAGAGAGCAGTGCGAGTATTGTAGTGGCTGAAGCGGGTTGGTACCAAGTCACAGTTAGTGACGGCTACTGCACCACGACTGCTACAACAGCAATACGGTTTTTTTCTGATGAAAACGAAATACCTGTTTTTACGCCGTCTGCCCTTGACACAACCGTTTGTCTACAAAGCCTACCGCTAAGCTACCGCCCCCACAGTCCTTACACCAATCATTTTTGGTCACTGGATGCCAATAAAATGGATAGTGTAGTATTACTACCATTAGGGCAGCATTTTGTCCATACCAACGTAGAAGGCTGCTTATTTAGTCAACAAGTTACTGTCAAGGCAGAAGACTGTTCCAGTAACATTTACTTTCCAAATGCTTTTTCGCCTAATAATGATGGCATTAACGATTTTTTCGGGCCGCAGGGTATTAATTACGAACCAATTCGGTTAACCATATTCAATCGCTGGGGGCAACTATTATACCAAACGACTACCGCTCCCTTTCGTTGGGCTGGCAGTATTGGCAATACGAATGCTGAAGGTGGCGTTTTCGTATATCAATTTGAATACAAGCATGTGCTGACGGGGATGATTGATCAGACCAGCGGGGATGTTACCTTAATAAGATAGCTACGGCAAATTAAGCGTTAAACTTGAATCTACTTGCCGTTAGGAAATAAGCTTTCTACAAACTTGAAAAATTCTTATGGGTGGATAATATTACAGATTCCTTATTCCTAGTACGGTCCTGTAGCACAGCGCGGTACGACTTTTACTGGCTGGTTTTATGGACTAGAACTGCATATGGTTGTCAACAATTTTGGGCAAATCATGGGCTTTAACTTCAGCTCCGGTAATATCTCAGATAACCATCCGGATATGCTGCGTCATGTGCTGTCAAAACTGCAAGGAAACTGTTATGGAGACAAAGGGGGATATTAGCGATCGTACGCGCAATAGGGCATGCCTTTTCCCACTAAACATAAGACATCCCGAATTTTCGGGTTAGCGAAAATTCGGGATAAGTCATTTTAGGCACAAACCGGAGCTTTGATCGTCTAGTGCTGGAACGAGGTCTAGCACGGTGCGTAATGATTTGTTGTTGGGTCCTCAACGCGCCGCATTACCCGATGTGGAATGGGATGTTATTTTGGGGCGTGGGGTACCTAGTGGCTCCATTGAACAATAACTGAGTAAATCAGGGGTAATAACGTTTCATAGTGATCCCCCCTTTGTGGTTACAAATATGCGGCCGTTAGAAGTGGTGTAAAGAGTACGATTTGGCTGATTTCTGCGTAGCCATTATTTTTAAAAACTAGCTAACTCATTGTTTTACAGTTAAAAAAAATTATATTTGAGCCATGTTCTGAAATATTTTTTTACATATGCAAGACAGCAAATTGCTCAAAGGACTCCGAAACCTGACCGCCAAGCAACGACAGCGGTTCAAGGTCTACGTTAACTCTGCCTACTTCAACCAGCATAAGTTGAGTATCAAACTGTTGAACTACATCTACAAGCACATTGATAAACGCCCCCAGAAACTGGCGCGAGAATTGGTGTTCGCGGTACTGTTTCCTGGAGAAGCGTACGAAGAGCAAGCCCTCTTCAACCAGATGTCGGCCCTCAAAAAACTCTTCCACCGCTTCTTGGCCCAGCAACAGTACGAGGCCCAGCACTTCCAGGAGGATACCTTTTTGCTCAAAGCATCACTAGACAACAATCAGTACGAATTATTGACCAACCGGGCGAAGCAGATTCGTAAAAAACTAGATGCCTACCCATTCCGAGATACCGATCAGCACGCTGCGAGTTATTCTTACAGCTCCACGATGATGTCGTACCACGCCAACCACGGCGACCGCTCTAAACCCACCGTATTTCAGGAGCTGTCTACGCAACTAGACCGCTACTACATACTCGAAAAGCTGCGCCACAGTTGTACCCTCACGGCCAACCAGATTCTCATCAATTCACGGTACGATCTGGGCCTGTTGGAGGATGTCCTGCGGTACGTGGAGACCCATATCGATGATTTACAGGAGGACGGAGAGCACTCTATTCTACTCCACTACACCATCTTGATGAGCATGCGCGATAGTGAAAACCCCGCGCACTACCAGCTGTTGAAGTCCATGCTGCGGGATAAGATTCACTGTTTTAATAATGCGGACAAAGGAACGCTCTATTTGGCGGCTAACAACTACTGCGTCCGTCAGATCAACAATGGTTACAGTGAGTTTCGGAAAGAGCTTTTTGATTTGTATAAAGAAGGACTACGGACCGAATTGATTCTCCAAAACGGCGTGCTCAACGAGTGGAGCTACAAAAACATCACGGCCCTGGGCTGTAGTTTGAGCGACTGGGAATGGACGGAGCAGTTCCTAGAAGACTACCGGGAAAAACTCCCCAAGCACACCCAGGAAAACTCCTACAACTACAATATGGCGCACTTAAACATCAAGAAAAAGCGCTACGATGTCGCCCGTGATCACCTCCTTCAGGTTCGCTTTTCCGACGTAAAATACCACCTCAACTACAATATTCTGTTGATGTCGACGTATTATGCACTGGACGACATGGAGGCCTTGTTGTCGTTGATTGACACCTTCCGTATCTATGTTATGCGGAGTAAAAAGATTACCGTTGACCAAAAGCGGCAGTACACTAACTTCCTCCGCTTTGCCCGCAAGCTGACCCTCATCAAGCAAACGCCCCGTGCTTACGGGGAAGATCCTAAGGAAATTAAATTTGCCCAGTTATATTTACAAATTCGCGATTCTAAGAACATCGTGAACCGCTACTGGTTAGAGTCTACTTGCCAACAGGAAGCCGGGAATTATCTCGACGAAGTATTGGCCAAGGCAGAAGCACAAGCGGAAGCACAGTAGTGCGTATCTTTGCAAAAGCACTGGCAAAATCTTTTCTATGCGTATCTTGCTCACGGCCTGTTTGACGGCCTTCCTGACCTGCACCCTTCTGGCGCAAAGTATTCGTTATCAAAGCGTGCAAGCGCCCAAACGCGAACTCCGTGCCGCCTGGGTCGCTACCGTACTCAATATCGACTATCCGCGCAGCCCTTCTACCAACCCGATTGCGCTGAAAGAACAGTACCGCAATATGCTGGACCAACTCAAAGACTTGGGACTCAATGCGGTTATTGTACAAGTACGCCCGGCGGGGGACGCACTTTACCCGAGTGAGTACGCCCCCTGGTCGGCTTACCTCACTGGACGGCAGGGCGCACCGCCCAAAGACGATTTTGATCCGCTGGCTTTCATGATTGAGGAGACGCACCGCCGTTCGATGGAGTTTCACGCGTGGATCAATCCGTTCCGGGCGTCCATGAACTTGGACACGGCCTCGCTCTTCCTTACGCACCCCATCAATACGCACCCCAATTGGTTGGTGACTTACGGTACCAAGATGTACTTTAATCCGGGTATCCCCGAAGTGCGCAATCACTTGGTGGACGTGGTCGGTGAATTGGTTGATAACTATAACCTCGACGGTATCCACATCGACGATTATTTTTACCCGTACCCCATCAAGGACGTACCTTTTCCAGATGCGGATACCTACCGCTTTTACGGTCGCTTGTCGTCCTCCATCGAAGACTGGCGACGCAGCAATACCGATAAGCTGATGGAAGCCCTCCACGAGCGGATTAAGATGACGCGCCCGTCGGTTTCCTTCGGGGTCAGCCCCTTCGGAGTGTGGCGCAACAAGAGCGAAGCGGCCCCCAAGGGTTCGGACACCCGCGCGGGAGCCACCTCCTACGATGACCTCTACGCTGACGTGCTCAAATGGGTCAATCGCGGCTGGGTCGACTACGTGATGCCGCAACTCTACTGGAGC
>JBCDIR010000347.1:0-4398 GCA_038748735.1 Bacteroidota bacterium
CCCGTCGGGTGACCAAGTCGGGTTGCTGAAGGCGGGTACACCTTCCAGACGGTACATTTTGGGTTTACCACCCGTTACTGAACTGACCAGCAGCACGTTATTTCCTTTGGAGACCCCCACGTGGACAAACTCCTGGCTATTGGGCGACCAGGTTCCGGACGACTCTACGTAACTGAGGTCGTCAATCTGTCCGCTGCGGCGACTGGAAGAGACCTTGCGGATGATCTTACCCGTATTGGCATCGGCCAAAAACAGGTCGATACTGAAGACATCCCTTTCCGAAAGAAAGATGACGTAGCGTCCGTTCGGGCTGATTTCGGGCGCAATATTCAAACGCCCGCCGTTGTCGGCATTGATGATTTCGCGGCCCACGAATTGCTCCGTACGACCACCAATCATGTCCTGGTAGTACCGCTCCACGGAACGCTTCCACAGGTCCGATAGGTTATCACTGCCCATGCCGAGCAGTTGACGACAGGCCGTTTCAAACCCGTATTTTGCCGTTGCCTCGAAGAAGGGTGCGATGATACCATCCCCTTTCAAACCCGTTAGGAACACCCAAAACATCTGCCCGTAGCGGTAGGGGAAGTATTTGGGATTATTCAGCTGAGTGAGCGTCGGGAAATCGTCGTGCAATACCGCATCCCGCATCCACATCGCGGTATGCGCATCTACGGAGCCAATGCTGAGGTACTCCGCCATCCCTTCGATGAGCCAGAGGGGTAAGTTGCTGAGGTTGCGCATCGAAGTGGAATCGCCCCGCAGGATCATATCAAACTGAAAAACGTGGACCAGTTCGTGCCCCAGTACGTGGTGCGTCTGCTGGTTAGACATGGCAATGGGCATGATAACCCGGTTCTTCAGCGCCTCCGTGACACCACCGACACCTACTCCGATATTGCCACTAATGGCGTCCGTTTGCTGAAAATCAGCGTGATTGGCGTAGAGAATGAAGGGGTTTCTATTCGCCAGCGTATCGCCGAGGATGGCCTGGTGCTGAGCGTGCCATTCTTCGGTCTGCGCTAGAAACTGGCGGGCGTATTCCTTATTCTCTAGATAGTGATACAATTCGTAATTAGGACTTTGCAATACTTCAAAGTCGAAATTTTCGTAATTGGGTTTATTCTGTCCGAAATATTGTGCCATCAAGGAAGGCGTCATACTGATGAGTAGCACACTCGCAAATAGCACGCGAAACAAGCAAGTCGTTTTCATTGGTCAACGGGTTTTAATGGGGTTGGGGCTTTTAATCGATAGGCACATTTTTTTAATTCTGAAAAACCGGTATTTGTTTGGTAAACACTTAAACGTGAGGGAATTACTATGTGGTTAGCGTTAAAATAGTCTTAAACTGGCGGTGGCTGTAAGTTAGCAGACATAGTAGCGGCTCTTGGGCCAATCCTCTCGCTATCAAGTTGTTAATATCCCGTGAATTTGTTAGCTAAATCCTAAGTTTTCCCACAACAGCCACCAAAAAGGCTGATCTTTGCGTTCTATTACTGAAAAGCAACGTCTAAGTAATAAGCCAAGTGATTGAGTAGTGACTCCTAAGTGAATTACTCGCTACTCCTACTAAAAAATATACCATGCGATTCTTACTGCTCTTACCTGTTTTGTTTGGTCTCAATACGCTATTGACTGCCCAGCAAACGGGTTACACCAAAGTCAATAATGAGTACTTCCGCTACATCGTCGACGACTGTGGCGATACCCTCATTGTGGCTAATTTGAATGATATTTCGGTCTCGTCCCCTCAGAAATTCACGGACAAGGACGATTATCGCCGCTACCGCCGTTACCGATTGTACGCGCTAAAAGTGTACCCCTACGCACAGCAAGCGATGCGTATTTTTCGGGAAACGGAATACGTAACCAACAATCTCTCGCCTCGCCAATCACGGCGTTATATCCGCAAACTTCAACGCGAGCTCAAGGATGAATTTGCCGACCCACTCAAAAACCTCAGCAAAACGCAGGGTAAAATCCTCGTCAAGATGATTGAGCGGGAACTGGAAACGCCCATGTACGACCTGATTAAAGAGCTAAGGGGCGGCATCACGGCTTCTTACTGGAATACGATGGGGCGCTTGTTCGGGCACCGCATCAAAGACGGCTACGTCCGGGGCGAAGACCGTATCATGGACGCCGTGCTGGATGACTTCGATGTGTCGTACGAACTGCCGCCGGATTTTGGGGAGACGCTGGATGAAGGGTAGTAATTGGATTTTACACGTTGTAAATGTGCTTACTGCTTGCGTGTTACCTACCCTATGTGCATCTGACGTGTACTTCTACCTGTAGCGAATGTAATGAGCGGTCCCTCTACCCAAAGCGGAGCGGTCCTACACATGGTTAGCACGGAGGTCACTAAGGGCCCCACGGAGGACGCAAAGGTTTTCTTATCCAGCTGCTTGCGTGTTACCCTATGTACATCTGACGTGTCCTTCTACCTGTAGCGAATGTAATGAGCGGTCCCTCTACCCAAAGCGGAGCGGTCCTACACAATCAACGGTAACCACAGCTTGCTGGAACGTGTCTCTCTACCCGCTCCTTGGTCGGTCCCCTTAAATTCGATACCTTGGATGCTAGATAAACCACTAGCATGTCTGAAACTTACGAATTTTGGAGCCTCGTACCTCCTCTAGTGGCCATTGCGTTGGCCATTCTTACCAAACAAGTTTTCATCGCCCTCGTATTCGGTATTTTCATCGGTTGGACGATGATCAACGGCGGCAATCCACTGTACGGACTCTTCGACACGCTCCAGGCGTTTGTGGACGTGTTCAAGGATGCAGGCAATACGCGCACCATCATGTTTTGTGCGTTGGTGGGGGCACTGATTATCTTCATGCAACGCTCGGGTGGGGTGCAGGGCTTCATCAATTTAGTCCAAAGTCGACTGACGCGCTACGAAGGTCGGGACGATCGGCGCGGGCAACTCATCGTCAGTTTATTGGCCTGGTTGACGGGGGCGCTCATTTTTGTGGAATCTAGCATTTCCGTGCTCACAGTTGGGGCATTGTACCGCCCACTTTTCGATAAGCTCGGTATTTCGCGCGAAAAGCTGGCCTACATCGCCGATTCTAGCTCGGCCCCGAGTAGCATTCTTATTCCGTTCAACGGTTGGGGCGCTTTCATTATGGGCTTATTAGCGGCGGAAGGTTTTGCCGCACCCTTCTCAACGATGTTGCAGTCCATCGGGTGGAATTTCTACCCTTTGCTAGCGCTTTTTCTGGTACCGACCCTCCTCATTTGGGGCAAAGACCTTGGTCCCATGCGCAAAGCCGAACGGCGCACGCAGGACGGTAAACTCCTCTGGGATGACGCCCAGCCCATGGTCACCGACGAGCTGACGGAAGTGGAAGTGGTGGACCACGTGCCGCCACGGGCGGCGAATATGGTCGTACCAATTGTGGTTATGGTCCTGCTCATGCCCATCATGCTGGCTTACACGGGTTGGGCAGCGGCGGCGGAGCAAACCCCAGCGGGCTTTTTCGATCATTTATTGTTGTCCATTGGTGCGGGTTCGGGGTCTACTTCCGTACTGACCGCCGTGGTGGGGGCTATCTTAGTGAGCATGGTTTTTTACAAAGCGCAGGGTATTATGGGCATCCGCGAAATGGTAGACTTGACGCTCAAAGGTATTGCGGGCATGATTCCGCTGTCGCTGCTGATGATGCTGGCTTTTGCAATTGGTAGTTTGTGTAAAAACGAATTGGGTACGGGCATCTACGTGGCGGAGGTAACCAAAGCGTGGCTATCGCCGGGTTTTGTGCCGCTACTTGTTTTTATGACCAGTTGCTTCGTGGCTTTCTCCATTGGTTCCTCCTGGGGGACTTTTGGTATTATGATTCCCATTGCGGTTGGCATGGGTCAGCAGTTGGGGGCCGACCCACATATCGTCATTGCCGCCGCGCTGGGTGGTGGTGTTTTCGGCGACCATTGCTCGCCCATTAGCGATACGACGATCTTGTCCTCCATGGCTTCCTGTACGGACCACGTCGATCACGTGCGTACGCAGTTGCCCTACGCGCTCATTGCGGGGGGGATTGCGGCTTTAGGGTACACCATCCTTGGCTTGCTAGCTTAGTCGGATGTTCGACCTTGACTTCACCACTTACCAATGGATTACGCTGACCGGGGTAGCTTTCTTAGCCGGGTTAGGTAAGGCCGGACTGAAAGGCATGAGCATGATTATCGTCGTGCTGATGGCGAATGCCTTTCCGGTGAAGGCGTCCGTTGGCTTGGTCGTACTGATGTTCTGTACGGGAGATCTCCTGGCCATCAATTACTACCGTCGGGATGCCAGTTGGACGCATATTTGGCGGTTACTCCCTGCAGCCGTTCTAGGCATTGGTTTGGGGGTCTGGCTAGACAAGACCGAAAGAGCGCCTCGTC
>JBCDIR010000348.1:0-4397 GCA_038748735.1 Bacteroidota bacterium
CGCACCCACACACACACTCACATGGCGGACACCCAGAGCACACGCAGCGCACCGTGGTTGATAAACTCGAAGGGTTCCATTTCCTTGCCGTCTTGTACGGCTCCGGCATTGAAAATTATGCCACGTGCAACGAAGACGGGTAAAATATCCGTCAGGTTTTTTCCCACCACTCTGGAAGTCGTAATCTGTAGTTCACTTGCGTCCAAGTCGGAGGTGTAGACGGATAGTATTTCCCCCTGACGGTGCATTCGCAGCTTAATGTCTGGCATAGCTTGCAGTACCGCTTTCAGGAGCGCTTCTCCTTCCTCTACTTGGAGTTCGGCTACTTTTAGGTCGTGAATGTCGAGTAACATCCCCGTCATACGGGCCGCTTTACCGTCCGCTGTTTTTCCAGAAAACCGTCCGTGAACCTGTACCCAACGTTGCTGACCATTGGGTAAGTTCATGGAAATATCGGATTGAAAGTTGTCCGTCCGATGTTTAATATGATACTCAATTTGCTGCGTTAAGGTAGCGCGCCCCTCTTCTCCTAGCAGGGATTCAAACGCTTGTCGTGGTAAGGCGTGTTTGTACTTTTTAAACGCCAAAATACGCAAGATTTCTTCGTTAACCTTGATGTTAGGTTCGTCCATTTGCCATTCCCAGATACCCATTTTCGCATCTTGAATAATGGACGACAAACGCATTTCGCTCTGTTGTAATGCTATTTCAGCAGTTCGTTTTGCGGTTAAATTGCGGTGGACACCCCATATACCAATGAGCAGTCCATTCTCGAAAATACCGTTCGCACTGCTACTGAGGTAGCGCTGTTTGCCGTCGGACAGTTGCTGAATGATCGATGTTTCTCTGAGCTTATATCCACTTTCTACAAACTGCTCGAAGCGACTGGCTGACATAGCTAACAAACTATCCGTACCTAGGGTCGCTACCGTTGTTCCGATCGCTTTTTGAATTTGCTCAAAGCCATCCCATTGGGCAGCTACTTCGTTGCATTCTTGTAAAAAAGCATTTTCAAAGTAAAGTTGTACCTGTTCTACTTTCGGCAAAGTGGTTTTGATGGGTTCTCCACAGTTGATGTAGTAGATACCCTCGGTACTGTAGTCTAGAAAGTTGCGATAGCGTTCCCGACTTTCTTCTACCTTGAGCTGCGCCTCTTTCATTTTCGTTATCTCCTGAATGGTAGTGAGATACTGATGGACGATTCCATCGTCAAAGCGCTGAAAAATTCTGGCCCGCTCGCTGATCCAAACCCAACTACCGTTGTAGTGTCGCATTCGGTATGCTGACTCAATAATTTCATCATCGCCGGCTAGCTGAAGTTTTTCGATAAAACCGAAAACAGCTGCCTCTTTATCATCCGGGTGAATTTGATCTACGAATACATCGGTGGAGTTTTCTATAGTAGCAAAATCGTAGCCAAGAAAATTATCGACATTAGAAAAAACGAACCGGCTAGTTGCCAAATCCACTAGAAAAATGTAGTCTGGTATGGTACTAGCCACCGTTTTCAATAAGCTCGATCCTCCAGAAATTTCGTTAACGGATAGTATGCGGTTATCGCTACGATCTTTTTGAAATACCTCCGAGTAGGTTTTCTTAATGGCCCTGTATTCTTGGGCTAATAGCCTGGACAACAGGGTAGTCGCTGTTTTACAAACCAGTAGCCCTTCTTTCAGCCAACATTGTTTGCGAGCAGAAGACAAAAAGAGCAAGCCCTTCATATCTGTTTCGTAGCATAATGGGAACAGGGCAAATGATTCGTATATCACGTCCACCTGTCGTAATAATATTCGACTCAGCTGATCGTTTTCGAGGTGTACCCGACCAGCCCGTGTATGGTGAATGACACCATTTTCATCGGTCTCAAAGCCAGCCAACCACTTGTTAATCTGATCTTCGGGAAAATGAATACGCCCTAATGCTGTCGAGAGTGGTTGTTCATCCACACCACTCGTCAAAGAAACGGAGAGAATTCGTTTAATGGAAAGAGTTGTGGATGCTTGCGGAGCAAACTCAATAAAGACAGCTTGTCCTGCCCCGATTACCTGAGCAAATTGACTCAAAGTTCTGGGTAAGCGCTTACGTAAGCTGCCGGGTTCTGTCAGTGACATCGTCAAAACGTGTGACTGCTCTAGCCAGTAGTTGATGTGATTTTTTTCAAGTAACAATTTTCCGTAGGTTAGTTAACCAAAAAGGGGCGTGAATAGGTTACTAACTTACGCTACAACCAAGACACTTTATAATTATTAACATAAAAATATACCAAACTCGAAATAAAATGCGTCTCTCGAGTTCCGACACCTCCTCAAAATGAGCAGTTTGTGTTACAGTTAGTCCTCACTCCAGGTCATTTAAATACAGCAGTAACGCTGCCCGATTTCTAATGCGTAAGAACCTTTAAAAATACCGCCGTGCGGTGGATAGCTTGGGCTCCCAGTACGAATTCCCCGTAATCCGTTGCCGGATGACTCCCCTGGAGGAAGTGCTGTGTATAACGTAAAGTCCATCCGAACTATTCTCAACTACGAGTGCTACGTGAAACACCTTACCCGCTGCGCTCCGACGAAAGAAAACCAAGTCGCCGGGTTGCGCTTGGGCTAACTTGATGGTCCTGCCCTCCGTTTCTTGTACGCGAGAAACGGGGGTAAGTTGCAGATCAAAGTTCTGGTACACAAAGTAGGTGAAGCCCGAACAGTCAAAACCAGTACGCGGCAAACGCCCTCCGTATTGGTAACCAGCGCCCTGCTGGGCCAGCGCGAAGTCAACCATATTTTGCCGAAGTTGAGTGGTACTGTTTCCTCTTCGGGTATCCGTAGTGGCGGGCTCACCGACTACGGAACGGAACTCCGCACACTGAAATAAAGAGGTAAACAACAGTATACAAAGGCACAAGGAACGAAAGTTCATAACAAAAAGTAGTTGGATATAATGGACCAATAACGTCCGCCCCAGCTTATTTATTTGTGTTTAGTTGAGTGTACTCGTCTTTTACGAAGATTTTAACGCCCTGCTAAACCATCCACGTGAAGTCGTCGCGGTCGCGCAGAAAAGCGAAACGCGCACGGTGCGTCGATTGCGCAGTGTAATCCAAAGTAACGGTCTGAACCTGTTCGCGGGGCGGCAAGTGCTCGACTACCTTTCCGTCGTAATTGATCAAACAGGAATCTCCCGCGTAATAGACGGCGTTCGCGTCCGTCCCCACCCGGTTTACACCAACGGTATACACTTGGTTTTCAATAGCTCGCGCCCGTAGCAGGGTGCGCCACGCCTCCCCCCGCTTGTCGGGAAAATTAGCCACGTAAATCAATAAATCGTAATCCTGCACATTGCGACTCCAGGCGGGAAAGCGCAAATCGTAACAAATTAGTGGCATGATACGCCAGCCCCGGTACTCCACCAACAACTGTGATTGCCCCGCCTGGTAGTGCTCGTGCTCTCCGGCGTAAGAAAACAGGTGGCGCTTGTCGTAGGTCTGCACGCTAGCGTCGGGTTGCACCCAGGCCAGGCGGTTGAAGTATTGCCCTTGGTCCATACAGACAAAACTGCCGGCAATAGCAGTCTGGTACTGCTGCGCCATTTCCTGCAACCACGCGACCGTCGGTCCTTGCATGGATTCGGCTACGGCACCCGGCTGCATGGTAAACCCGCTAGTGAACATTTCCGGTAGCAGCACCAGTTCGGTAGTAGTGGTTGATAAATGTCGCGCTAGTAATTGGGTCAGGTGCTGACGATTAGCGTTGGGGTCCTCCCACCTCAAATCCGCCTGTACGAGGGTGATGGTCAGTGCTTTCATATCGTAAAGAAACACCAAGAGGGCGTGAACGATTGCTCGAACACGCCCTCTCAGGAAATAAGTTATTACCATGCGGAAGTACCCGCTTCGTTGGCTGGTCTATTCCGTAGCCGCCGCTTTCTTTTCTGCCGCAGCAGCAGAACGCAGCGCACGAGGAATTTCGATGGTGCCAACTGGTGTACCCGGAGGGTTCATAATCTCCACGCCTTCCATTGGTTCGATGTCACGAACACGAATAGACTGGCCTAGTTCCAGACCAGAGATGTCAAGCGTCAACTCAGAGACAATCTTCTCGGGCGTCGTTTTGATCTTGATCCGACGAACGGCTTGTTGAATCTTACCACCGGCGCGGATACCAGGAGCAGTGCCCACGAAGCGTACGGGGACCTCAACCTTTACGGGGTGCCCGTCGATGAGTGACAAAAAGTCCAAGTGGAGGATCTCGTCCGTCACGGGGTGCCACTGAATATCTTTAACGATACAGCGGTGCTTTTGCCCGTCGAGGTCTACTTCCGCTACCTTGAATTCTGGCGTAAAAATCAACGTCTTTACGGCATTGTGCGTAGTAGTGAAGTGCTTGACGCCATCTTTGCTGTACAAAACA
>JBCDIR010000349.1:0-4396 GCA_038748735.1 Bacteroidota bacterium
ACCGAAAGTGTCGAGGAAGTCGTCCTGAATTTGAAACGCAATCCCAGTCAAACGGCCAAATTCACTGAGGTGATGAACGTCTTTGGGTGGGGCACCGGCCGCCAAAGCGCCTAATTCGAGACTACCCGCTAGGAGCGCAGCGGTCTTCATTTCGATCATTAAAAGGTATTCTTCGAGAGAAACATCATTTCTTCTTTCAAAATCTACGTCATATTGTTGTCCTTCACAAACTTTTATTGCAACTTTGCTAAGCGTATTTACCATGTCACCAATTGCCGATTTTAAAGGAGAATTATTCAAGTAGTCGTAAGCGTAGATCAGCATTACGTCGCCCACTAGAATTCCACTGTTCAAACCGTACTTGGTATGAATGGTAGGATGGCCCCGGCGCTGATCTGCTGCATCCATAATATCGTCGTGTACCAAGCTGAAGTTGTGGAAGATCTCCACACTTAGGGCTGCTGGTAGTGCTTTGGAGACATCTTGGTCAAAGCACTGACACGCCATCAAACACATAATGGGGCGCATGCGCTTGCCCCCCATTTGCATAATGTATTGAAACGGTTCGTAAAGTGCCGTTGGTTCTCTGAGCAGTTGCTGCTCGGCTAGGTACTTCCCAAAAACTTGTTGTAAGGCAGAAAAGCTGTGCATAGTAGGTATACTGATGTACGGCGAAAATGATAAATTTTCGGTAATTGTCTGATTGGTACCCCCGTAAACTGGTGTGCTTTCAGGAATTACTGCTGTATCAGTAAGACCCAAACAAATTGTAAAATGCAAACTAGTTCCCAACGCTACAACCTATTGTTGATTGAAGACAACATGGGAGATGTTCGGCTCACCGAGGAGGCTTTTCGGGAAACCGGCGATCGGGTGGATATTGAAGTCGTAATGGATGGGGTGTCAGCATTGGCGTTTCTCAATCGCGAAGGAGAATACGCCGACAAGCCGACGCCCGACCTTATCATGCTCGACCTGAACCTACCCAAATGGGGTGGCCGCCAAGTGCTCGAAAAGCTCAAAGCACACCCAGAACTGCGGCGAATACCCGTGATCGTCTTAACGACTTCTAACGCCAATACCGACGTCAAATACGCGTACGATCTGCACGCCAACTGCTTCATCCGCAAGCCCGTCGATTTTGATAGCTTTTTTCAGATTATTGAGCACATCCAGGACTTTTGGTTGGATACTGTCACGCTGCCGAGCATCATTAATCAGTAAATCTCTTTTTTATGCCTAGTACTTCAAAAAAGGGATTGCGGTTACTCGTTATTGAGGATTCCAAGTCAGACGTTGAGTTGATTCGTATCCACATGGATGATTCTAAGATCGCCTACGAGATGGAGGTATGCGAAACGCTAGCGGAGGGCTTCTTGGCCGTCGAGGAAAATGCGTACAGTCTCGTCTTGCTAGACCTCAACTTGCCGGATAGCTTGGGCTTTAGCACCCTGCGTCGCTTTCTGGAACGGGCGGCTCACCTCCCGGTCATTGTCCTGACGGGGGTGTCCAACCAAAAGTTGGGTACGGAAGCCGTACGAGCGGGCGCACAAGACTACCTCGTCAAAGGCAATTACGATGCCACGCAATTAGGCAACGTCATCCGCTATTCAATGGAGCGTTTTCGTATCCAATTAGCGGCGGAAGAACGCGCTACGAACCAAGCCGATCAGAACAAGCGTCTCCAAGCATTGAAGCAAATGGCCTCGCTCGGAGATTGGGAAATGGACATCGTGAGTAACGCCATGAGCTGGTCGCCGGAGATGTTTCAGATTTTTGAAATTCCACAAAACTCCCTCCAGCCACTGCTTTCAGACTACCTGCGCTACGTTCACCGCGAAGACCGCAGTGCTGTGGAGGAGTTCTTTGCCAAAGCCAGTCAAAAGGAAGAACACGGCCCGCTAGAACACCGAATTTTTCTCAATAATCGGATCACCAAGCACCTGACGTTGCGCACACGCATTAAATTTGACGATCGGACCAATAAGATTTTGCTTCTCGGTAGCGTCCAGGATATTACGCCCCGCAAGGAAGGAACCGAAGCCCCCGTCGACGATGAAACGCCGAGTTCACAACCGGACTACGCCCGGCAACTGTTCAATCAGATCAGTTTCAACATTCGTACGCCGCTGAGCACTACGGTTCACTTGTTCTACTTGCTGGAGCAAACCAACTTGAGTAACAAACAGCTCAAACTAGTACAGGACCTCAAAACAACCATTGACGACCTGAGTTTCACGCTGAGCAACCTAGTCAATTTATCGATCTTGACCAACGACAATCTGCTGTCTGCCAAGGACCACTTCCGTCCCTTGGACATCCTAGAATCCATCCAGCGGGTGATGTCTTTCAAGGCGCAGCAGAACAACCGGGAAGTAGACATCTACATCGATCCACGCTTAGCTGTTTCCGTGCAGGGGGACTCCAACAAACTGGCGCAATTGTTCTTTTGCATGATGGAATTATCCTTCTTGCACAGCTTACCGGGGGCTTTCGTAAAGTTGCGCTGCATCAACGAAGACGAACCAACGGGTTCAGAAATTCAGATGACGGTACAACTGGAATATTCGGGTCGTTTACCCGCTTGGCAGACGCCGAATCCAGAGGCCAGTGCCGATGAAATTTTCTCGCTCCTCCAACCGATGGACAACGGCCAGGGCAGGGAACAATTGCTGGGTACCGTTTTTCAGCGCCTGTGCGATCAACTCCGCATTGAGCGCAAGAATAACGCTAATAAAGGCGCGGTCTTCATGGACATGACCATTCCGCTCAAGCGGGGTCGCTTGGAAGAATCAACCGTGCCGGAGAAGCCCGAACGCAACATTCAAGTGTTACTCGTCGAGGATCACCCTATGCAGCAGATTGCCACCAAGCAGGTACTAACCACTTGGTCCGACCGCGTAAGTGTATCCATTGCGGGCAATGGCCAAGTCGCCCTCAACAAGGCCCGCGAAGAGACCTACGACATCATCCTCATGGACTTGCAAATGCCCGTAATGGACGGGATGACGGCCACTTCTAACCTGCGGCTCTTCACCCCTACACCCATTATTGCCTTGACGGCCAGTACCAGCAAACAGGAGGAGGACCGCTGCTACCAAGTTGGCATGAATGATTACCTGGCCAAACCCTTTCAACCGGAGGACTTGTATCGTAGGATAATGGTCTTGATCCATGACAATCGTTTACGGTAAATCTTTTGCAACGATTTTTGATGAGCATGAAAAATCGTCGCTGTGGCTTTGCCCTAAGGCAACTATATTTTAGGGAGGAGCGTTACGAAAGAAAAGAAAACGGAAGCGATGCGAGATGTACAACTGCTCATTATTGGCGGTGGACCAGCGGGTTTAAACGTCGCTTTGGCAGCGGCCGAAGCGGGTTTGGCATATTTAGTTTTGGAGAAGGGAGTGCTAGTCAATTCGATTTACAATTTCCCTACCAATATGACGTTTTTTTCCACTTCGCGTAAGTTGGAAATTGGAGATACGCCCTTCATTTCGCATACGGATAAGCCTACGCGTAAAGAAGCGCTGGAATACTACCGACGCTTACAGCAGTCGAATAAACTGCGGGTCAATTTGTACGAAGCCGTAGAGCAAATGGAACCAACCACTGAGGAGCGCTACCTCATTACGACCAATCGTAATCGCTACCGCGCGCAGTACGTGGTAGTGGCCACGGGCTTCTACGATACGCCACGGATGTTGGGCGTACCCGGCGAGGACTTGCCGAAAGTCAAACATTATTATGATGATGCCCATCCCTACGTGGGTCAAAAGGTGCTGGTAGTCGGCGCGGCCAATTCCGCCTGCGATGTGGCGCTGGAAACCTACCAAAAAGGAGCCGAAGTAACCATGGCGATCCGCTCGCACGAAATTTACCCCAAAGTCAAATACTGGATTAAACCCAATATCGAAAATCGGATCAAAGAAGGTAGCATCACCGCACACTTCAACACCCAGGTCACGGCTATTCACCCTGACCGTGTCGATTTGCGTAGCTCGGAGGGTGACTTCACTATCCCCAACGATTTTGTCCTGGCAATGACCGGTTACGAACCTAACTACGCGCTCCTGGAAAGTCTAGGCTTACCGCTCACGGATGACGCCGCTACCCTACCCCAGCACGATCCCGAGCGCCTGGAGACGCCCCTGGCAAACGTCTTTCTAGCGGGCGTCGTCTGCGCTGGCCGGCAAACGAGCAAACTTTTCATCGAAAACACGCGGGATCACGGAGCAATTATCGTGGAGCAGATTGTGGCGCGGGAAGGGGTAATAGCCTAAGCACACGATTTTTTCTTATTAGTATTCCTATTTTTGAAAAATGCCGCTATATTTGCATCCGCTACGCAAAGCAGTTAAACGAAACTGTCAGTTAACATGGGGGATTAGCTCAG
>JBCDIR010000350.1:0-4393 GCA_038748735.1 Bacteroidota bacterium
CAACGTTGGTGATTTTCACGGCTTTAATTTTGAAGTCATGACGGGTACGTATTTTCAGACCTTCACCTTTCGTCCCAATGCGGATATGCGGGTGCGTAATACGGTGGAATGGGAAGTACTTGACCTCTACGCGCTCTACCGATTTTACCCGGAAAACGGTATGTTTTTAGAAATTGGGCCAAAGTTTACCCGTGTTCAAAACGTCAAACACACCCAGGGAGTGGATGAAAAACCCGTCGCAGGTAACTACGAAGAAGACTACGTTTCGGGGGTACTAGGCATTGGTGCTTTTCTAGCGGGTTCTGAAACGATGGTCTTCAAATCGACCCTCCGTTTTGAATACGGCTTCACGGACTTGGTCACGGAGCAAGGTATGGCTGCTGGCTATCCCTCCTTCGGCAGTTCGCTGGCCGACCAGGGGGCTACTACGCCCATTCGCTTCAGCTTCGGCTTCGAGATTTCCTTCGGATTAGGTGGTATTGCACAGGGGGCTTGCGGGCGTCGTGGGTTCGTTTTGGGTACTAAATACGGAGGGTAAATCCTGTTTTCTACCTTTGCCCAAAATTATTCGTATGAATCGTTTGGTCACCACGTTTTGCCTTTTTTTATTGGGACTACAACTTGCCTTTGCACAAGTCGCTAAAAGCAACAACCGCAGCGCAGGACAAGTAGCGCTCAACGCTGCTTTTTATCCTTTGATCAACCAAACTTGGTACGCTAAAGGACAGTGGAATAGCGGAGCTGATTTTGAACAACACGTCACTTTTTTCTACGGAGTGGCGGGCAATATAGTGCTAGCCGACACCCGTGCCTACCTAGACGAAGAACGCACACAGTGGGGCCGCCGCAGCCACGGCGTACGCTACTGGGATACGGCTAAAGAGGCCCTAGCCTTCACGGAATACGATGCTTTTGGCGGTATTACCAACGGTGAGGTAGAAGCCGTTGATGGCATTATCTACTATCACTATACCTACGGCGATCAACAACTGACGGACGCCTGGGAACGCGTTGATGACAACCGCTACCGCTTGCGAGTTGGAATAATGCGAGCAGGGGAGTGGATAGGTGATTTATTATTGGATACCTATTTCCAAAACGAACCGTTTGCGGAGGATACTGCGGAGAATACGCTACCCCCGTACGCCGAGATTCCCCCCGCTCCGGAAGCGTATAACGCCTGTACCGTCGCAGCACGCGCGATCGACGGCCTCGGCTTTCGCTACTATTGGGCCACGCAAGGCTTAACCCCTCAGGATTTAGCTTATCGCCCCAGTCGCCAAGCTCGTACCAGCGGCGAAACCCTCGACCACATCTACGGTTTAGCCGAAATGATCCACAACGCCGTGACGGGATTATCCAATGTGCGCCCGGAAACAGAAAAAGACTGGACTATCGCTGAACAGCGCGCCGCTACACTCCGTTTACTCCAAACCGCAAGTAATCGACTCCGGACGAGTCACCCCGCCGAAATGGAAAATTTTAAAGTTATCTTCCAACGTGGGGAAATGCTAGCTAGTTTTCCGTTTTGGAATACCCTCAACGGTCCCCTCGGCGATGCGCTCTGGCATACGGGACAAGTCGTCTTGATGCGCCGCGCCTCGGGCAATCCGCTGAACTCGAAGGTGAACGTATTTCGCGGAAAGGGTGGGTAAATTGGTCGTAAAGCCTAAAGTTTATCGGCTATTTGAGCTGGGCGGTGCTCTCCCGGACCTTCGGTCGGGATCGCGGCTGTGCTCGCAAGCTCGCGGTAAGGCCGGCGATAGCCGCGTAACCGCGAGTCCGTCCTGACAACGTAGTTCGTCAGTGGTCCGCGAGCACTACCACTAAGGCGAAGCCTATACTGTCATGACCACGCCTAGCGTGGGAGTACTGCCTACCAAGGGTAGAAAACCAATGCTGGGCCTTACTCGTAAATTGAGACTTGACAGAGCACTAATGACCAAGTAAATACACAAACCTCATGCAACGCATTTCAACGAATCTTACGCTTTTCTTCAAATTCTTCGTCCCCGTCTTTTGGTTGGTATTTTTTGGTGCTTTTACGTTGGCCATTTTTACTTTCGGACAGGATCTAACGCCCTTATTCCAAGACTTTTGGTTCCGTATCGGGGTGGTGATATTCTACGCCAGTGGAGCACTGTTGTTCTACTTCGTGCTCTTTCCACTTAAGCGGTTAGAGGGTAACGCGGATTACGTCTACGTCACCAACTACTTCAAAACCTACCGCTATCCTTGGTCCAGTGTCGTGTCCGTTGAGGAGGGTAAATTTTTGGCGTTTACGGTGGGCAAGTTAGTACTCAAAGAACCGGGATTGTTTGGGCAATCCATGCCGTTCATTGGCAGTAACCGATACTACGAAGCGTTTTGGGAAACCTACCCCGATTTGACTCATTTACGTCAGTAAAACCACGTACCGATGAAGTGTGTTTCTCTCTCCTTTTTTCTAGTTCTCCATCTTGTTTCGCTACGTGCTCAGGTGGTGGATACCGTACCGTTGCACCTCGCAGCGCAACGTCTACGTGTGGAACTATTGGATAGCCACTTGCCGACGTTGCAGGCCTACCATCAACAATGGCTAGACTGGCGGGCAGCGGGCCTCAACACGGAACAAGAGGGCGAACTGGCCGAAGCCTTGTGGGGCGATTATTGCGTGTACGGCTCTAACTATCGACCGTTTCGCAAAAAATTAACGGCATTTTTGGGTGAAGCAATCGCCAAGGATTTCAAATACCACGAATACGAAGCCCTTTTTACGGACGATCGCCTGTTCGCCCAATTGATCCAAGACGCAATTTTGGATTATCGCAGCCCCCATTATTACGTGGACGCGTTTGATTTAATCCTGGAGGTAGCCACCTACGAAATACAGCCCGGTATGCGCGTCGGTGAAATAGGTGCGGGCGGGGGGATGGTCAGCCTGCTGCTAGCGACGGCCTACGATAGCTTAACCCTCTACGTGAATGAAATTAAACCATACGGAGTATTGCTTACCGAAAAGCTGTTTAAACAAACGCGCTCGGTCGCCCCCAACACGACCGTACAAGTGTTCAAAAGCAAAAAGGATGATGCTGAAATGGATAGCCTACAGCTTGATGTGATCATTATGCGTAACGTTCTTCATCACTTTAAATTCCCGGAAGAAATGTTCGCGTCCATCGACCGTGCCTTAGCCCCCGACGGGCGTTTGGTGATCATGGAAGGCTTCCAAGACGGCGAGGCGGATACTTGTCCACTAAAAATGACCCGAGCGGCGATCCTGGACCAACTCACCCACTATGGTTACGAATTGCTGCGGGAGTATACTCCCCACGAGGAGGAGGCTAGTACCTTTCATTTCGTCCGACGGCGCAGCTCGCCTTAACGACATTTTAACGCCTCCGCACATACGAAACGTAAAAACCCGCCCGTTTTTACCGCATCACTGCACAAAATGTCACCAATAAGAAGACTTTACAATTAATCATCACCGGATCCACCCGTGCCAAGCTTAGAAGTCACTTGGGTCCCCCTTGTAAAAACCTTCTTACCATGTTGAATTCCATCATCCGCCTCACGGCTATTTGCCTGCTCGTTTTTGTTTCTACCGCTACGGCCCACGCCCAAATAAAAGTCGTCCCCAAGGTGGGCTACCAGTTGGCGGGCGTAGATGCTACCATTCCTGATTTTGATGCGGAGGCCCGTGGTGGCTGGCAGCTCGGTGCGGACTTGCGCCTCGGCAAAGGCTTTTTGTACGTCAATCCCGGTTTCCACTTTGCGAAAACGACCTTGGAGCTGCGCGATAATTTTAATCTGGACAACCCTTTCGACCTGTCGGAAGAGGCGACGGTACAGACCTTCAAGCTGCCATTGCTCCTGGGGCTGCGTTTACCGAACGAGAATAACCTACTCAACGTACGACTACGCGGCGGTATCACCCCCAGCTACATCACTAGTGCCGAGGATACAGAGCGCTTCGAGTTCAGCGTAGACCAGTTCAATCGTCTCAATTGGGCGGCCACGGCAGGTGTCGGTGTTGACGTACTGTTCTTCACCGCTGACCTTACCTTCGAGAAAGGTCTCCGCGACTACTACGAAGCCGTGGAGGGGTCCAATAATATCCTGACCCTTAGTTTGGGGGTGAAATTTTAACGTTTTTTGGAGCCTGCTACGCTGAGGCGTAGCCGTTACGTTTCGTAGTTCGCTACTCGCTCAGCCCTACGGGCCCACTCCGCTGGCGTGGCTACTGCACATCACTAGGCCGTGCTTTTCCGCCGCTGGGCCGTTCCCCGAGCATTATAATCCCAAAATCTATCATCGTAGGACTATCACCTGTTCCACCCGCTGCTCCGTCGAGGCTTCTTGCTTCGTCGGAGCAGTTTGCGTTTGGTAAAACCACAGCGCCTGTACGGTG